>JBKPNP010000247.1:0-3773 GCA_046732775.1 Acidobacteriota bacterium | reverse complement strand
TCGTAGTAAGGTTCGATCTCTTTGAAGCCCAACGCGCGGTACAGGTGAACAGCGCGACCCATCTTGTCCGGCAAAGTGTCGAGGCGCATGCGACGGTAGCCGAGTTCGCGGCCGGCGTTGAGGATGGCGTGCGCGAGTTTGTTACCCAATCCAGTTCCACGAAATTGAGGGCGAACATATAGACGCTTCATTTCGCAGATGTCTTCCGAAAACCTTCGTAAAGCCACGCAGCCGGCCGCTTCCCCATCGTTCACTGCCAGCAACAGACGTCCGCTGGGCGGCGCATAAGCGCCCGGCAGCTGATTGAGTTCTTGTTGAAAATTCTGGAAACACAGATCTATGCCGAGCTCTGCCGCGTACTCGAGAAACAGCACGCGGGCGCGCTCGATATCTGAAGCTGTTGCCGCTTGAATCAGATTCATTTCTTGAAGCGGTGCTCACTGAAAAAAGCGAAAAGCTCGATCGTCTTGGTAAGACTGCCGAGCTAATCGCGCACCGCGCTAACCGTGTGTACAGAATCCTGGCGCTGTCCTTTTTACGCCGTAAACGACGTGCCGCAACCGCAGCTACCGGTCGCGTTGGGATTCGTGAACGTGAACCCTGAACCCATTACGCCGGTGACGTAGTCGATTTTGACGCCATTCAAATATTGACCGCTGAACATGTCGACGAAAAGCTTGATGCCGCTTTGGTCGAGAATGAAGTCACCCTGGCGCGAATCCTCTTCGATGTTCAGGCTGTACTGAAAACCAGAACAACCGCCCGGAACAACCCGCACGCGAAGACCAGCCGTCTCAGGCAAACCTTCTTCGCTGGCCATAAACTTCTTGATTTCCGCAACTGCCGCCTCCGTGACATCGAGCGTCATCGCTGGGGCTGCGGTCGGTGCGCCGGTGGTGGCTGAGGTTTGTTGTGTAGACATATCTTAAAAACTCCTTTTATTAACAGTGCGCTAAATCGAGATTACCTATCTTTGCGCCAAAATAATACCAAGGTCAGACTGTTTAAGTCCAAACCCAATCTTATTGGCCTTTGCCTAAAACGACAAGTTCAGGTTTCATCGCCTCAATCGAAACCTGTCTGGCGACTTCCTCTGCAACGCGACGGAAGGCAACTGCCTGCGCCGACTCAGGATGGCTAATGACCACCGGCACGCCGCTGTCGCCGCCCGAGCGAACTTCGAGACCGAGCGGCACAGTCCCCAGCAAAGGCACGTGATACATCTCCGCCAGCTTCGCACCGCCGCCTTCTCCAAAAATGTTGTAACGAGTACCCGTGTCCGGCGCGATGAAGTAGCTCATGTTTTCGATGATGCCGAGAATCGGGATCGCAACTGTTTCAAACATGCGCAGCGCTCGACGAACATCGGCGACTGCGACGTCCTGCGGTGTCGTTACCAGCACTGCGCCTTGAACGGGCACCAGCTGAGCCAGCGACAGTTGCACGTCGCCAGTTCCGGGCGGCATGTCGACAATCAGGTAGTCAAGTTCGCCCCACTTCACGTCAGACAAAAACTGCTTCACGAGTCCGTGAAGAATTGGGCCGCGCACAATCATCGGCTTGTCGCCCGGCTGCAACAACGCCATCGAGATCAACTTCACACCGTGCGCTTCGACCGGCACCAATTTGTTTACATCGATCTCGGGACGGGCAGCAGCAACGCCCAGCATGATAGGAACGTTTGGTCCGTAGACGTCCATGTCCATCACGCCGACGCGGGCGCCATCGAGCGCTAGCGACACCGCCAGGTTCACAGCCACTGTCGATTTGCCGACACCACCTTTGCCGGACGAAACGGCAATGATGTTCCGCACGCCGTCAATCGCAATCTTGTCTCCAATGCCACGGCCCTTGGGGACTTCCGCGTCCATCGTCACGGCGACGGCAGTTACGCCCGGGATTGCGCCCACAAGTTCACGAGCGGCGCTTTCCATTTCGGCCTTGACGGGACAGGCGGGTGTGGTCAAAACAATGCGGAACGAAACGACGCCCGCGTCAATTTTCAGGTCCTTGATAAAGCCCAGTGTGACGATGTCTTTGTGGAGATCAGGATCCTTGATTTGGCGCAGGGCGTCTAAAACCTGCTGTTCAGTTATCGGTTGCGACATAGGATTTAAAAATCGTGTTGAAGTGAACTTGAAAGCGTAACGGAATGAGGCAGGTAACGCAAACAGCCATTTCGCGGTGCGTACTAGGAGGCCCCCAGGCGTTCGATTACGAGCGCGCTGTTTTTTGAACCGAAGCCGATACAATTGCAAAGCGCGACGCGAACGTCTGCGTTGCGCGCGGTATTAGCAACGTAATCCAAATCACACTGCGGATCAGGTTCGTCCAGGTTGATGGTCGGCGGAATCTTCCCGGTATGCATGGCGCACAACGCGGCCGACAAACCAGCCGCACCGCTTGCGCCTTGCGGATGGCCAATCTGCGACTTGGTGGCGGACATTGGAGTCGTGATCGCCGCGCCGTTCAATACTAGTTTTAGAGCCTGGGTCTCGATGCGATCGTTGAGAATGGTAGAGGTTCCGTGCAAGTTCACGTAATCAACTTCCCGCGGCGCGCGCCCGGCATCTTCAAGAGCAAGCTTCATGGCACGTGCTGGTTCGTCGCCCGATTCTTCCAGGCGTACACGGTGATAGGCATCGCACGTTGCGCCGTATCCCGTCACTTCAGCGTAGATTTTCGCCCCACGCGCCTTCGCCTGATCGAGTTCCTCGAGTACGTAAATCCAAGCACCCTCACCCAGCACGATCCCGGAACGATTCAAAGAAAACGGGCGCGACGCGCGCTGCGGTTCATTGTTCCAATCGTTCGTGAGCACTGTCATTAAATTAAATCCCGCCAGAATGCCCGGGGCGATCGGCGCGTCAACGCCGCCGCTTAACATTTTGTCCTGACGGCCAAGCGCTATGTGCTGCGCCGCATAAGCAATTGCGTCAGTGGAACTCGTGCACCCCGTAGAAACGATGTGAGACAGTCCGCGAAGTCCAAAGGCCATCGACAGCTCGCTCGATAAACCACCGTGCGTTGAGGCGGGGATCGTATAAACGCTCGCCTTCGATTGAGAGCCGTTGAAATAGTAAGAGTACTGCTGCTCGGTAAAAGCGAGGCCCCCACCGCCGGTGCCTAACACAACCCCAAACGCGCGGCGTTGTTCCAGTGAGAAATCGCCTGGAACCATCGCAGAATCCTCAAGTGCTTCACGCGCAGCGGCGAGAGCGAGCGGAACTGTTCGGGGAACGTGTTTCCGATCTTTTGGGTTGAGCTGCGCTTCCCAATCGAAGTTGCGCACTTCGGCAGCGATTTGCACCGGCGCCTTGGAAACGTCGAACGACTCAATCCGGCGCACGCCGCTTTCGCCGGCAGTTAGTGCCTGCCAAAACTGTTGTCGCCCGATGCCGAGGGGCGTGACGCAACCCATGCCCGTTATCACTACGCGGCGTGGATGCTGAAACTGCCTGAGCATGAGTTGTGCCTTAGAAGATTCGAAGAAGGTCAGGTGGCGCTAAGGATAACATGCGGCCTATCCCTAATAAACAAAGCACGAAGAACAGACATAAACACCGCCGGGTCTTCGTGCTTCGAGATCGCTAACGTGATCGATGATTATTCGACTTTGGTACCGCAGTCGTTGCAGAACTTTGAACCCGCCTGCAATTGCGCTCCACACTTAGCGCACGGAAATGTCTGCGCTGAGGTCTCCATTTTTGCTCCGCAGTCGCTGCAGAATTTTGCCCCTGCGATATTTGCCGCACCGCATTTCGGACAGGCAA
>JBKPNP010000246.1:0-5853 GCA_046732775.1 Acidobacteriota bacterium | reverse complement strand
TCGTGATCACCAAAGCGCACATGCGTGTGCCCGAGGGCTGAGAAAACGGTCGCCCGCAGCATCGCTTCGCAGAAGTCCATCATCTGGTTCACGTCTGCATACGCCCAATAAAACTCGAGCATAGTGAACTCAGGATTGTGTGTGCGGTCGATACCTTCGTTGCGAAAGTTGCGATTCAGTTCATAGACTTTTTCAAAGCCGCCAACCAACAGACGCTTCAGGTACAACTCAGGCGCGATGCGCGCGTATAGCGGGATTCCCAGCGCGTTGTGGTAAGTCTCGAAAGGCTTGGCCGCGGCGCCCGTTGCGAGGGGCGTGAGCATGGGAGTTTCTACTTCAATGTATCCGTGCTCATCGAGTATGCGGCGAAACTCACGAATGATGGCGGCCCGACGTTCAAACACTTCGCGCGGTGTCAGGTCACCGTCTTCGCGCTCAAGTTTCAAACTGCCGGCGATCAAATCGGCGTAACGCTGGCGCTGGCGAATCTCCGGATCGTGGATGCCATGCATCTTGTCAGGTAAAGGCAGCAGCGCTTTGGTTAAGAACTGCATGGACAAAACGTGAACTGAAAGCTCGCCGGTCTTAGTAATGAAAAGGTAGCCCTCCACACCAATGAAGTCGCCGTGGTCCAGCAAGTTGAACATTTCCCAGCCGTCGACTTCGGCAGCATCCGCATTGTTGCTAACAGCCTTCACATCGGCGCGCTTGACGTAGATTTGCAGTCGGGTGACGCCGTCGGACAAATGGACAAACGCCGCTTTGCCCATCACGCGCGGCGGCGACGCGATGCGACCGGCAACGCGAACCGTAACCTTATTCAGTTGCTGATTGGCGAGCTCGATCGGTTCAGGAGCTGGACGTTCGCCTTCATTAACTGCCGGCTCGAATGAACGAAACTTTTCGACGACTGAAGTGATCGTGTCTTCGCGCTGCGGGTCGACGACCTGGCTGCGCTGGAACTTGTTGGGGTAGACGTTCCCGACCAATTGACGCAAGGCCTCGAGGTGTTCCTGGCGCGCGCGCGTTTGATCGTTCTCTTCAATGAATGAAACGGGCATGAGGTGCATCGTAAAGCGAAGGCAGAACGAGAGCAAGCGGGCCTCAGTCTCGTGGGAGTATGGCCCGATTTATCTAACGCGCGGCCGCGTGTTAGATTGTTGTTCATCGTGATTGAAAAGATTCTGAGCCGGGATGAGCTGCTCAGTTTGCGTAAACGTCTGCGCGCTGAGGGCAAAAGTGTCGTTTTCACGAACGGCGTTTTCGATCTTTTACACGTTGGGCACGTGCGCTATTTGAAACAAGCACGTGCGCTTGGCGACTTGCTCGTAGTCGCCGTTAACAGCGACGCCGCGGTGAGAAAACTGAAGGGCAACGACCGGCCGATCACTCCTGAACACGAACGCGCGGAAATTTTGGCCGCGTTGAGGCAGGTCGACTACGTAACCGTTTTCGATGCCGACTCGCCGCGCGAACTAATCGCAGAATTGCTGCCTGACGTTTTGGTTAAAGGTGGCGATTACGGGTTGGATGAGATCCATGGTCGTGAGGAAGTGGAAGCGGCCGGCGGCCGCGTTGTGAGTCTGCCATTCGTCGAAGGCGTATCGACGACTAGCATGATCGAAAAGATAGTGATGAGTATTGAGTGATGAGTGATGGGTAAAGAATGATGAGTTTTGAGGCTCCGCATCACTCATTCTCATCACTTTTGAATTGGTAAGCATGAGTACGACGACAACAAGCAATACCTTACAGACGACGCTGCAGCGGATCACTGAAACTGCCGAATTCAGGCGCCTGGCAACCGAGATCACTAAAGGCGCGCGCGTTATCTCGATCAGCGGACTGGTAACTGGCTCGGCGCGCGCGTTGGCCGTGGCAGCGCTGCAACGCGAAACAGGAAAGCTGTTTGCAATCGTCACCCAGGCCAATCGCGATCTCGAGCCGTGGGAAGCCGACCTGCGTTTTTGGTATTGCGCACTGGCGGGCAAACGAAACTGCGATAACGAAGTCCTAATCCTCCCCTCTTCTGAAAGTGATCCTTACGCGGGCTCATCGCCCCATCCTGAAACCCTCGAACGCCGCGCGCTCACGCTCTGGCGCCTGGCGAATGCCTCGCAGGATTTCGTTTTACTAACCGCGCGCGCCTTGGCTCGACGCACGGTGATGCCGGAGGAAGTACTGAACAACGGCGCCGTGCTCGCGCGCAGTGAAACGTACTCCCTTGAAGATCTGGTCGACAAACTCGCCGCCGCTGGTTACGTGCGAGAAGATCCGGTTGGCGCGGTGGGCGAATTTTCCCTGCGTGGCGGCATCCTCGACGTTTGGTCGCCGGGCCAGGACAGTCCCGCGCGTATCGAATTCTTTGGCGACGAGATCGACTCTATCCGCGCGTTCGATCCTGAAACCCAGCTATCGATCCGGCAGTTAAGCAAACTCGAAGTCGTGCCGATGCGTGAAGTCGGAGTGCGGAGCAGCGATTTTGTTAATTGGGCTGAAGCTGCACGCCGCCGTTGGGACGATGCGCGATACGCGCGGGCGCTGAAGGACCGCACCGTGTTTGCAGACGAGGGTGAAAGTTTCGGCGGGTGGGAATGGCTAATGCCCATCGTCATCGAAAGAGGCGGCAGCATTTTTGACTACCTGAAGGACGCAGTGATTATCGTTGATGAGCCTTCGTCAGTCGAAAACTACCTGAGGGAGGTTTACCAAACGCTGAGCGAGCGGTTCGCTGAAAACGATGCAGCCGATGACATCGCAGTGAGTCCCGAAGAGCTTTATTTAAGTGTGGACGAATTACGCGCGAAGTTAGATCAGCGCCAGCGAGTCGAGCTCAGAGTGTTGGGCCGCGCTGCTGCGGAACAGGATCAAGCGGTGGCATTAGATGCGGAAGCGCCGACTGTCCGACTCGGTCGCTCGCGTCCGGTCCGAACGCCGATGTTTCTTTTTCCAGTCGCGGGTCCGGCCCCTGAGTTTGAATGGAAAACGCAGTCAGCCCAGAAATACCACGGCCGGCTAGCGAGTCTCGCAAAGGAAGTCGCGAACCGGCACGAGACCGGAACGGCAACGCTTTTTGTGATGCCGAGTCTGGGGGTTGCGGAACGAGTTGCGGAGATACTCGCCGAATACGAGATTCGGGCGCAGATTTCGTTAACCGATCAAACTTCAGCTGGTGACGCTAAACTAAACGCAAGCGGGACGCTTGCGCTCCAGTCAGCATCCGCGAGCGCACAAATCATCGTCACCGTTGGCCGGTTAAGCGGCGGTTTCGAAATGCCGGACGCTGGATTGCTGACGCATGTTGAATCCGATCTCTTCGATGAGACGGGTACGCAAACATTCGAGCGACGAGTGACCGCACCGGGCACGGAAGGCAGCCGGCAGAAGACAGAAGGCAGAAAGCGCAAATCGAAAACCGCGGCCTTCCTGTCCGACTTTCGCGATCTCAAACCAAACGACTTCGTAGTTCACGTTGACCATGGCATCGCGCGCTTCGGTGGTTTGCAAACCCTGGATCTGGGAACGCGCAGCAGCGAGTTCATGCTCCTCTATTACGCCGAGGACGCGAAGCTGTATGTGCCAGTCGAGCGCTTGGATCTGGTCCAGCGTTACTCGAGCGCCGAAGGGCAACAGCCAACACTCGATCGCCTCGGTGGGCTGGGTTGGCAGAAGACCAAGGCCAAAGCCAAGCGCGCGATGCGCGACATGGCCGATGAACTGCTGCGGTTGTATGCCGAGCGCAAGTTAGTTGGCGGCTACGCTTTTGCGGCAGACACGCCCTGGCAACAGGAATTCGAAGACGGCTTTGAATACGCGTTGACGCCGGATCAGGAAACGGCAATCGAAGACGTGAAGCAGGACATGGAACAACCGACGCCGATGGATCGGCTGCTATGCGGCGACGTAGGTTACGGCAAAACGGAAGTGGCGATGCGTGCGGCGTTTAAAGCGGTGATGGAAGGCAAGCAAGCTGCAGTGCTAACGCCGACCACCGTGCTGGCCTATCAACACTACGATACATTCCGTAATCGCTTCGCACCGTTTCCAGTGAAGATCGAATTGCTCTCGCGTTTTCGTTCGCCGAAGGAACAGAAGGAAGTGGCGAAGCGAGTGGAAGCGGGCGACGTGGACGTGGTGATCGGGACACATAGGTTGCTTTCGAAAGACGTCCGCTTCAAGGAATTGGGAATCGTGGTGGTTGACGAAGAGCAGCGATTCGGCGTGGCCCACAAAGAACGTTTAAAGCACTTGAAGAAGCGAGTGGATGTGTTGACACTTTCCGCCACTCCGATACCACGAACACTAAACATGTCGCTCAGCGGCTTGCGTGACATGTCATTGATCGAAACGCCTCCGCGCGACCGGCTCGCAATTCAGACTCAGGTAGTACAGTTCTCAGAAAACGTTATCAAGTCGGCTATCGAACTCGAATTGGGTCGCGGCGGACAGGTGTTTTTCATTCACAACCGCGTGGAAACCATTGAAACGATTGCCGCGCTCGTTAAGCGGCTAGTGCCACAAGCCCGCATGGTGGTCGGTCACGGGCAGATGAATGAAAAAGACATGGAGCGGGTAATGCTCGATTTTATCGAGTTTAAATACGATGTTTTGGTCGCCACCACCATCATTGAGAACGGTATAGACATCCCGCGCGCGAACACAATCATCATAAACCGCGCCGATCAATATGGTCTTTCTCAGCTTTATCAACTGCGTGGTCGTGTTGGCCGTTCCAGCCGCCGGGCTTACGCCTACCTCTTAATACCCGGAGAGCAGGAGCTCTCGCCCATCGCCAAACGGCGTCTCGCTGCTATTCGCGAGTTTTCAGATCTGGGTGCGGGCTTTCGTATTGCAGCGCTCGATCTCGAGCTTCGGGGCGCGGGGAATCTTTTGGGTGGTCAGCAGTCGGGCCACATGGACGCTCTCGGTTTTGATCTTTATACGCAGATGCTGGAACGCACGGTGGCTGAGTTGCGCGGCGAAACGGTGGAAGACGAGACCAGCGTCACGATTAATCTCGGCGTTGATGTTGCAATTCCGGATGAGTACATCAACGATATGGGCCAACGGTTGCGCACTTACAAACGCGTTTCTTCGGCGCGCGACGAGGACTCACTTTCAAGTATTCGCAATGAAACGCAGGACCGTTATGGACGCCTGCCGGAGTCAGTCGAACAGCTTTTTGGTTACGCGAGATTGCGTCGGCTGGCTGAAGAATTGAAGGTGCTTTCGATCGACCGGACGGCGGAGGGCGTGTCACTTAAATTCAGTGAAAAGGCCCGCATTTCGCCCGAAAAACTGGCGTCGTTTATTAATTCACGCAGCGGCACAGTGTTCACGCCGACTGGCGTGTTGAGATTGCCGCTAAATGAGGACGAACAGGATAACCTGCTGGACACAGTGCGCGGCGTGTTGGTGGAATTGAGGTCGGAAGACTAGAATCGCCCGAAACAGTGAGCAGTGAGCAGTGAGCTGTGAGCAGTTAGGAGTCAGCAGTCAGCAGTCAGCGGTCAGCAGCGGTTCCTGGTTAGTCGACTATTTATTCGAAAGTACACGGTTCTTGAAAGTAAACGGTTTTTTTTGAACGTAAGCGCGGTCGCTGGAGCTAACCACACGATCGTCGGTGTGCGGATTTGCTGCCTACCGGCTACTGCCTACTTTTTTTCAGGGAGTTTATTTGTGAAAGCTAAATTTTTAACAGTCGCCATTTCGGCATTAATTGTTTTTGCCGCGCTCGCCCTCGCGCCGCCCTCCAGCTTTGCCCAGGAAGGCGAACTGCAAGTCGTCGATGAAGTGATCGCGCAGGTTAACGATGATGTCATCACGCTATCAATGCTAAAACGCGAATCTCGC
>JBKPNP010000245.1:0-2644 GCA_046732775.1 Acidobacteriota bacterium | reverse complement strand
TCTCATTTGCCACTGCGGCTCGCGTCTCTTCGAGTCGTCAGAAATAAATTCGGAAACGATGGCAAATGAAAAATTTGAAATGATATATGGAAAATTTCCCCGCTTCGTTCGCGAATAAAGTTGTAACCGACCGCTAGACTTCCTTGTATTCCGAGTCAACATCCTCATGCGAGGACGCGACCCGATAATTTCTTGACTGTACCTGCTTCGTAATCAGCAAGTCGTTTTTGGTCTTCAGGAGATCGGCGCGGTTGTAGACCGACAGTTCGAAGTTGTAGCCATGAGTGATCGCGTCTTTCGGACAAGCTTCGACGCAGTAACCGCAGAAGATGCAGCGGCCGTAATCGATGTTATAAACCTCAGCGTAACGTTCGTCGACGCCGATGCGCTCTTCGGGTAAACGCGGATCATCTTTAGCGACGATGTAAATGCAATCGGATGGACACGCAGCTGCACAAAGGAAACAGGCGACGCACTTCTCGCGTCCCAACTCGTCCACGTGCAGCAGGTGCTGTCCGCGATAACGCGGCTGCACGGTGACCGGATCTTCCGGATACTGCACCGTCCACTTCCGCTTCGGAATGTAGGAAAGCGTCACGCCCATTCCCTGGATGATGGCTTTCGTGGAATCGATTACATCGCTGATAATTGACATCATTTAAACCTTTGCTGTGAACTCTCGGCCGCTCGCTTCAATCCGCATTTGGTTCGAACTAATTGGGCCCGCGTCCTTCGCCGGATTCACTTCCGAGCTGGTGGCCTGCCAGCGGCCATCGCGCCAAACAAACTTGTCGGTGAACTGATAACGAACTTGTCGATCCTTGCCGTTTTCGTCTCTCACGTCCAGGCTGATCAGCCCCTTTAGCGCCGCGCGATCGCCCGTCAACGTGACCCGCAAGTCGGAAAACTCCCAGTGCTGAATAGCCGTGTCACGTTCGATCGTTTTCAGATACTCAGCCTTCCCCTGCGCTCTTCCCTCGGTGACGCCGACGTAATCGTCCGCGAGGATGCGGTTCAGCTTCTGCTTGTCGGCGTTAATATTTGCGATCGTCCACTCCTCTTCCAGACTCTTCAGATCCGCCAACACCGCTTCGCGATCGCTGGGCGGCTCAGACTCGTCTGTTGCGGAGTTCGTGTTTGTTGGCGACGCGTTTGAGTTGGCGTTGTTGTTCGCAGCAACAATCGGATTGCGGTTCGCGTTCGAGCTGGCGTTTATGTTTCGTGGAGGTGAAGTAGCAGCGCGCTGCAGAGCCTTCGGCAGCAAAACGATGGCCGCTATTCCCAGGCCGCCAAACAACAATATGACCACAGCCAGAACTCCGATGATTAGCGGCCAACTAGTGCGCTTGCGGGGGGCTGAACCCGGAGGCACGTACGCAGGTGGCCGGTAAGACAAATCAGTTTGGGGCGACGCGGCAGCGGGCGCGCGATATTCGTCCGGCGCCGAAGGCCGCACGACCGTTGCTTCGTCGTCCGGAACGTCTACCGGAATCAGCGGCGTGCCATCATCAACGCAAAAGCTGAGATTGCGATCGGTAAAAGTTTTATTGCAGGTAGGACAGCGTTTCACGACTCTTCATTCTTCCGGCTTCGCTAAGGTGAATTGTTCGTCTTGATTTTATCTTGTTCGCCTTCGCGGCGCGAACGACGATGGCAGACCTCCCGCACAACTAGCTGATGCCGCTCAACAGGAAGCCAATGCCGTAGAGCAAAATAATCAGGGCGATCACTACGAAATACAATCCGCTGGTCACGATGCCGCCAATTGCGAATCCCTTCCCGCCGTTTCGTACTGGATCATTTTTAATCTGCACCAGCGCCACGATTCCGAGGATCAGTGCAACCGGCGCCGTCAGTATCCCGAACGAACAACACCAACCGATGGTGACGCTGACCATGCCTAAAATGAACGACGCAACCGCGAGACTTTGCTGCGGTTGCGTGGGGTACTTTGGAGGTGGCGGCGGAGTCCAGCCCGAAGCCAGCGGCGCCGGCGGCCGATACGGCTCGGGCGCGCTGTACTTGCCGGGCATGTCGAGGGTTGGTTGTTCCGTGGGACTAACGCTTGGCGGCATCGCCTGACTGTAAAGCGTCGGCGGCGGTTCGGTCTGAGACACGGGAACCTCGATAAGCGAAGTTCCGTCTTGCGTGCAGAAAGTCAGCCACTCATCGGCAAACTCCTGATTGCATTTGGGGCAGCGCCTCATGGTTTCGCGCGATGAACTTTGGATTGAAATTAGGTCTTGGGGCTTTGAACTTTGTGCTTTGTGCTTTGTGCTTTGTACTTAGTACATAGGTTCTGTCTTATCGAAAGATGTCCTTTAAGTTTCAAAGCTCAAAGAACAAAGTTCAAAGTTCAAAAGCAAAAGTTCAGACCAATTCCAATTGACTAAAAAAGTACGCGATCTCAATCGCCGCATTCTCGTCAGAATCGGAACCGTGAACTGCGTTCTCGCCCAGCGAACCGCCAAACTCTTTGCGCAGTGTTCCGGCGTCAGCCTTGGACGGATCCGTAGCGCCCATCAGATCACGCCAGGCCTTGACCGCGCCCTCTTTTTGTAAAGCCATAACAACACATGGACCGCTGGACATAAACTTAGTCAGTTCGCCAAAGAACGGACGTTCGCTATGGACGGCATAAAAT
>JBKPNP010000244.1:0-6876 GCA_046732775.1 Acidobacteriota bacterium | reverse complement strand
GTTAGCGGAATTTCTCGATCTTCTCGAAACCCGCTAACGGTCCGCCGTTCCACCTTCCTCTCGCGTCGAGTTTGGTTTTTGAGTCTCGTATGGTTTCATATTCGTCATGAATACGAGACTGTCCGGCTGCGGATTGAAAGGGCAACTGCTCAAGCGCGAGCGGGCATCAAAGCGGCGGTCTCTCCACTCGAACGAAATCTACCTAATATGAAATTCAATTTCCCCCTTTTTATTACGCGATTGCTGACGTTTGCCTGTTGTTTGATCATCGTTGCCGGCGTTGCAGCGCAACAATCGAGACCTTCCCCGACGCCACCTGCGGTCAGCCAGGATGAGCAATCGGAAAAGATATTCATTCGCCGCGTCCGTCTGCCGATTACTGTTGTCGATAAGAAAGGGCAGTTCGTCCCCGGTCTCACGCAAACCGACTTCGCGATCTTTGAAGACAAAGTGCCGCAAACGATTGAGACTTTCTCAGACGATCTCGGCCAGTCTCTACCCGTTTATGTGGCTGTGCTCATGGATACGTCGCCATCAACCGCGGGCAAGTTGAAGTTCGAGCAAGAGTCAGCGATGAACTTTATTCAAACTGTGGTTCGCGCGCGTAAAGATCAGGTGCTGTTTGCGACTTTCGACCACGAGATCAACTTACGCCAGGACTTCACCGATAAACTCGACCTGCTCGATCGCGCAGTGTTCAGTGTGAAGAAGACCGGCAATCAAACGGCGTTGTTTGATGCGGTCTGGCAGTTTTGCGACGAGAAGCTCAGGACTGTTGCCGGCCGCAGAGTGTTGGTAGTTATTACTGACGGTGAGGACACCTACAGTCGAGCAAATCTTCGTGATGCCATTGATATCGCACAACGCACCGAGACGACCATCTACGCGATCTCTACCAAAGCCGGATTCATTTCAACGGTTCCCGGTGTCGAGGCGGGCGATATAAAAGATAAGAAGGATCGCGACCTAAGCACTTTGGCGGAAGAAACGGGAGGCGTCGCGTTTTTCACGGGCGACATGCTTTCACTCGAGCGCTCGTTCAGCAAGATTTCGAAAGAACTTCGTGCGCAGTATCTCGTGACTTATAAACCGCTCAACGATCGCTACGACGGTAGCTTCCGTAAAATTGAAGTGAAACTCACTGAAGCGCGAAAAGATCTAAAAGTCAGGACCAAGCGAGGGTACACAGCAATCGCGGATAGTGTTAGGCCGTAATAATGAAAGCAATACGAGAAACAATTCTGGGATGCATTGTCGCTGTTACTTTAGTCGCGGGATGCGTATTTGCGTTTACCATGCACGCGCAGGAGCCGCAGCCGACGCGCACCAGACGAGTAGGTGACCCGCCACCCTCCGTTAGTCCGACACCGCCGGAACAGCTGCCGCAGGAGTCGGACGAAGTTGTGCGCGTTGAAACCAATCTCACCAGTATCTTTTTCACTGCTGCCGATAGTAATAAGCGGTTCATCAATACCCTCAAGAAGGAAGACATTCGCATCCTTGAGGATGGACAGCCGCAGGAGATTTTCACCTTCCAGCAAAACCTCGATTTGCCGCTTTCGATTGCGATTTTGATCGATACCAGCCGCTCTGAAGAGCGCACGCTGCCTGACGAAAAAGCGGCGGCGCGTGCATTTGTTGAAGCAGTAATGCGCCCGGATAAAGACGAGGCGGCAATTGTTTCGTTTACCGGCGAGGTCACGCTCGAGCAGGGGTTCACCGGTAATTTGGAGCGCGTGCGACGAGCGATCGACCGGGTGGAGTTTATTCCACCTTCCGGTTATATCGGCGGCGGCGTTGTCGTCGGTGGTACGCCGCCAATATCTGACACGAACCAAATGCTGGCCGGCTCCACCGCTATCTGGGACGCGGTTTGGGCTTCCTCAAATGAGTTGCTCTCCATTTCTGCAGACCACACGCGCCGCACGATTATCCTTTTGACTGACGGCGAGGACACCAGCAGCCAGGTGAAGATGCACGAGGCCATTGAGCGCGCACAAAAGGCCGACGCGCTTATCTACGCCATCGGGATCGGCGACAGCTACCAGGGAGGCGTAGACACCGGCAAGCTGCAAAAAATTACCGAGCAAACCGGCGGGCGCGCATACTTTCCGCGCAATGAGGGCGAATTGCGGAACGCGTTTGTGCAGATTCAGCGTGATTTGAGAGAACAATATCTCATCGCTTATTCGCCGACTAACAAGGCACGCGATGGCTCGTACCGTCGTATCCAAATAGAAGTCGTGCAGCCGGAGCTCCGCAAACAAAAGCTTCGCCTTAATTACCGTCCGGGCTATTTTGCCAAGACCACCGAGCCCGAATCGCCCGGGCTAAGACGAACCTACCCCTAGCTTTCCGCTGTGATAGCTGTTTTTCTTCGGATTTGCAGTTATTTTCTGAACAATTTTGTGACAAACGGCGACCAACTTTGTTATACTGCGCCCCGCGGTTATGGAACCGCCTCGCCTAATTTCTTCCAAGCAAGTTCGACCGAGAGGTGACTGGGCAGCGTATGCGTGATAGGCCCCGTGCCTAATACCTGCCTCAAATCAGCGTCCAGCCAACCCGATGATCAAGCCGTCGTTAGAAAAGTGTCGTGTGCTCATCGTCGACGATGACCCCCGAATCTGCTCGTTAGTCGCCGAAACTGTCGAGAGCGCCGGCTATGACGTTATGTGCGCTGCCGACGGTGGCGCAGCACTGCCGCTCGTCGAGTCGTTTGGGCCAGACGTCATCATCAGCGATGTATTGATGCCGGTCCTTAACGGCCTCGAGTTGTGTCGTCGGATTAAAGCGGACGCTCGCACTGCTGACATCCCGGTCATTCTGATCAGCGGCTTGCTCAACGCCATTGAAGATAGTGTTCAAGGTTGGACCGCTGGTGCCGATGAGTATCTCAATCTTCCTTTCCGTAACGAGGAGTTACTCGTCAAGGTTGCGAGACTCGCTGAGCGGCGCCGCGTCGAGAAGCATTACCGCGGGATCGTCGAAGATGCGGGGGACATCATTTACACGCGCGATATGGACGGCTGGGTTACCAGCATTAACGCCGCGGGCGCTCGCTTCTTTGGTCGAAAGTCGGAAGAAATAGTGGGCGCGCATCTGAGCAGCCTGGTTGGCGCTGAGGCCGCTGCGCGAGACATTGATGAAACTCGTAAAGCCGCGACCGATTCGCCGTTGCGTTCAACCTACCTCTTGCGAGACGCCGAAGAAAACGGAAAATTTCTCGAGGGCGTGATCACTATCGAGCGAAATCGAAAAGGCGAACCGAGTGGTATTCGGGGCGTCATTCGCGACATCACGGAACAGAAGCAGGCTGAGGCCGCTTTAAAAGAAAGTGAAGAGCGTTATCGGCGTTTGGTTGAGCTTTCTCCCGAGGCCATCGTGGTCCAGAGCGAGGGAAAGTTTGTTTACGTCAATCCAGCTGCCCAGCGGCTTTGGGGTGCGTCAACAGCTGAAGAGTTGATCGGCCGTTCAATACTGGATGTGGTTCATCCCGATTCCCATGAAATCGTTACGACACGAGTTCGCGAGATCGAGGCGTTAAGAGTTCCAAAGTCACCAGCCGAGCAGAAACACGTGAGGCTTGATGGCGAAATCATCAACGTGGAAGTTACCAGCCTCCCTTTTGTGTTCAACGGTCGTCCCGGCGTGCAGGCTGTGATTCGTGACGTTACGCATCAGCGGCGCGGGCAGGAGGCGCTGCAACAAACCGAAGCACGCTTGCGAATGGTGGTTGGCAGTGCGTCGTTGATTATTTTCTCGTTGGATCCGGACGGAATTTTCACTTTATCCGAAGGCGAGGGATTGAAATCGCTGGGCCTGAAGGCGGGCGAACTGGTGGGACAATCGGTGTTCGACGTTTACGCCGATAACGCCGACGTGTTGCAGTACGTTCGTAGAGCGCTTGCGGGCGAAGCGTTTTCGGCGTCCGTAAAAGTGGGGGCCTTATCGTTTGAAACGCGTTACTCGCCGCTGACCGACAGCAACGGTAATCTGGCCGGCACCATTGGCGTCGCCACGGATATCACTGAAAACCGCAAAGTACATGAAGCGTTGCTCGAGAATGAGCAGCGATATCGAGAGCTCTTCGAAAACGCAAACGACATCATCTATACGCATACCCTGACCGGAAACTTCACCTCGCTGAATAGAAGTGGGGAGAAACTGACGGGTTACTCTCGGGAAGACGCACTGCAAATGAATATCGTTGACGTGCTGGCTCCTGAATTTGTCACTATCGCGCGGCAAATGATTGCCCAAAAGACTGACGATAAGACCGCTACGGTTTATCAGTTGGAAATCATTGCCAAGGATAAACGTCGCGTTCGTCTCGAGGTCAGCACCCGGCTCATCTATCACGAAGGCAAGCCTGTGGGTGTGCAGGGAATTGGTCGAGACCTCACGGAGCGTGCGCGTTCTGAAGAAGTTCTGGCGCAACAGGCGCAACGTGAGGCGATGACGCATCGCATCTCGCAGGCCATCCGCTGCTCGCTCGATAGCTCAGAGGTGTTCACCACTGCGGTTAACGAACTCGGATCGCATCTGAACGCCGATCGTTGTTCGTTATTCGTTAAGGACGAAGCCGGCGGGCGCGCCAAAAATGTAGCCGAATATCACACCGAAGGAATCTTGCCCGCCGGTGCTAACTTCGAGTTGAAAGACTTGCAGAGCCTGGTAGAGGCACTGGATGAAAACGGCGTGCTGTGTTTCAACGATGCCGCTTCCGACCCGCGCATCGCCGATCTCTACAAACGTATTCTCGCCAAGGCCGGCGTCCGTTCGATCATGTATGTTGCGATCCGCGTCGGCGACGGGGTGTCAGCAGCCTTTGCGCTGTCGACAACAAAAGAAGTGCGGAATTGGAGCGAGGCCGACATCGCACTCGCGAAAGCTGTCGCTGATCAAACCGGCATCGCCATTCGCCAGGCTGAGCTCTTTCAAAAGGCTGAAGCTACCTCGAAGCGTGAAGTGCTGGTGAACAACGTTACGATGGCAATTCGTGCGTCGCTCAGTTTGTCTGACGTGTTGAATACGGCGACGCGTGAGTTGGGTATTGCGCTGGCGGCCTCGCGCGTTCACCTCCATCTCTACGATCCGGAGAACCCGATCTCACCGGCTAAACACGAATATCTCGCGGCTGGCTGCAAAACCATTGGGCATTTTGACGCGAACTACGATGACCCAGTCGGGCAACAGTTGTTGAGAATGACCAAGCCGCTCGTGATCAACGACTCCAGGAACTTCGCTGATGCGTCAGCAGAAGTTTGCGACGCCGTGAAAAAACACGCGGACTTGTTTGATGTTAGATCACAGGTCGCTTATCCGCTGGTGGTGAAGGGACTCTTCCGCGGCGTCTTATGCATTCATCAAACTGATCGACTCCGCAATTGGGTCGAAGACGAATTGTCCCTGGTGCAATCGGTAGCTGAACGCCTGGCGATCGGCATAGCCCAGGCCGAATTATTTGAAATGGTGGCCAAGGGCAAGTCGGAATGGGAGACGACCTTTGACGCGATGTCTGACGGCATCTTTATCTTCGACCGCGGCGGCCGGCTGAAGCGCGTGAACCGTGCCGGAGCGGCGATGGAGGCATCTCATCCGCGAGCGCTGCTTGGTCGCCGTTGCTGCGACGTTCTTCGCACTACGTCAGAGGCCTCCACATGCGTCGTCGAACGTGCCATCGAAGAAGGGCACAGCGTCACGATCGAAGTCACGCCGGATCGACTGAATCGTCCGATCCTCGTTTCGATTGAACCGGTGGTCGATAAAAATGGATTAGTCACCGCTGCGGTTTGTACTGCTCGTGATCTTTCTGAATTACGCAAGGTGCAGGCAGTCGCGCGCGAGCATCAGTCGTTGCTGACCAACATTCTCGAGAGCGCACGCGAATCGATTTACGCGGTCGATATGGATGGCTGCTTTAAGTGGAGCAACAGCGCGACGCAGGAAGCACTGGGCTTAAGGCGCGAGGAAGTTATTGGCCGTCGCGTGTCTGATCTCGTCTACGAAAACGATAGGGAACTGGTAATACAAAAGCTACAGACGGCGCTCGAGGGTCAGTCCCAAACCTACGAAATGCGGTACTTTTCCGGTGACGGAAAACTTCGCTACGCGCGTGTCGACAATTCGCCGCTGGTGGTCGAAGGCCGAACCACCGGCGTGCTCGGCATCGCTCGCGATATCACCGAACAGAAAGAGGAGCGCGAACGCGCGGCCAGGGCTGACAAACTGCGTGCGCTCGGTCAATTGGCGTCGGGTGTTGCGCACGACTTCAATAACTCGTTGGCCGCAATTTTAGGCAGAGCCCAATTACTACGACGTCAGACGCAGGATGACGCGCTGGTCCGGAATATCGAGATCATTCAAACCGCTGCCGAAGACGCCGCGGCCACTGTCAGGCGGATTCAAACGTTTGCGCGGAAGTCTCCCGCCAAAGAATTTGAGATCCTTGAAGTCGGCAGTTTGCTGACCGACGCGATCGAGATCACTCGCACGCGCTGGCAAAACGAAGCGCGGTTGCGCGGGCTCGACTATGACGTCGTGCTGGAAGCCGAGAAGGGACAGTTTACCTTTGGCTCAGCGTCCGAGTTGCGCGAGGTGTTTGTTAACCTGATCGTGAATGCCGTTGACGCAATGCCCGAAGGCGGGAAGCTGGCGATTGGATGTACGACCGATGGCAGCCGCTTGCGATTGCGCTTTGCAGATACCGGATCGGGCATGCCTGAGGACGTGCGGCAAAAAATCTTCGATCCGTTCTTTACGACGAAAGGCGCGCAGGGAACGGGGCTCGGCTTGTCCGTAAGTTACAGCATTATCGAACGCCACGAAGGAATGATCAGCGTGAGTTCAGAGATGGGCGTGGGCACAGTGTTT
>JBKPNP010000243.1:0-1805 GCA_046732775.1 Acidobacteriota bacterium | reverse complement strand
GCGATGTCTTCCGGTGAAACCAGCTCAACATTCTTGACGCCGAGCGCCAACTGTTGCTCGCGGTTTTTTTTGAGATAGGCGAAGTGCTGTTCGCTGGTCGCGCAGAAGAGGTAACCATGCGCGCGGTAGTCCGCCGGGTATCCGACGACTTCATCAAAGCGTGAAAAGAAGTCGATCGAGTAGCGCGACATCTGGATGTTCACCGGGGTGGAAAACTGCGCGCGCACGCCCCCCATGCTTTTGCCGGTCGATCCTTTGCCCTGATGCGCTTCGCGTTCAATTACGAGTACGTTGGTGCAGCCTTGCTCGGCGAGATAATAAGCAACGCTCGAGCCCACAATGCCGCTGCCGATGATTACGACGTCTGCCGTTTCGCTCATAGTTGTATCGATTAAAGGCCAGCTTATAGAATAGCCGCGCGAGAATAAGCTGAACTCGAGACCACACACAACCGGAGACCAAATGGACCTGCGTTATCCGATCGGTGAATTCAAATTCGATGGGCCACTCTCGGACGCTCAACGCGCCGGATGTCTCGACGCGATTGAGCAGACGCCGTCACGCATGCGCGCGGCAGTTGCCGGTTTAAATGAAGACCAGCTCAACACACCGTACCGGCCGGAAGGTTGGACGGTTCGCCAGGTCGTGCATCATGTGCCGGAAAGCCATTTGCATTCTTACACGCGTTTCAAGCTCGCGCTGACTGAAGATCAACCGACGATCAAGCCTTACTTTGAAGACCGTTGGGCCGAACTGGGCGACGCTCGCGAGGCGCCCATTGAGTTGTCACTTGATTTACTTGAAGCGCTGCACCGGCGCTGGATCTGGTTCCTGCGTTCGTTGAAACCCGAGGACTTTGAGCGCAGCTTCGTGCATCCCGAGCTGGGCGTCGTCACTCTGGAAAAGAACATTGCGCTTTACGCCTGGCACGGCCAACATCACGTGGCGCAAATTACGGCGTTGCGCGAACGGGAAGGCTGGTAACCAAAGTTTCGAGTTCAGAGTTTCGAGTTCCGAGTTCGTCTTCGAAATAGCGACTTCGCTTTCAAACCGCGAAACTCCCATTATTGGAGAACTCTGAACTCGAAACTCTGAACTCGAAAACTCTGAACTCGAAAACTCTGAACTCGAAACTTTATTTAAATGTTGAAGTCATTTAACTGCCCCAAGTGTGGCGCGCCGGTGAGCTACGAACAGGACGTGGTCGGCGCCAGCCTGACTGCACGCTGCTCCTATTGCAACAGCGCTTTGTCTGTCCCTGACGAAGCTCGGGGCCGTCCGGCCGCGTTAATCTCCAACGTCAATATCGATTTCAGAAACGCGGGGGCCAGCGCGACCAAATGGATTCTGGTGATCGTCTTAGTTCCCGTGATCCTTATCGTGATCGCGGTGATTGCTATGGGTGGGTTTCTGGTGCCGATGATGAGCCGCGTAAGCCCGCCTCCGACCACCAATCCATCCAGCCCGCCGAAGTCGATCGCGCTGGGCGGGAAAGAAAAGCCGCGCGGGTTTGCCAACGAGACGATGAAGTTCGGCTCCGAAGGAATTGGGCCGGGAATGTTTAGCGACGCGCGCAGCATCGCTGTTGATGGTTCAGGCAAGATCTACGTCGGCGAGTACAGCGGCGGTCGTATTCAAGTCTTCGATGGTGACGGAAAGTTCATTACGCAATGGACCGTTAACCCGAAGATGCCGCTGCGCGCGCTGGCGGCGGATCGCAGTGGCACCGTCTACGTTGTGCAGAGCGGAAAGATTTCGAAGTTTGAAGGCGCAACTGGAAAGGCGCTCGGTGATATTCCTTTTGA
>JBKPNP010000242.1:0-7679 GCA_046732775.1 Acidobacteriota bacterium | reverse complement strand
AACGTCCGTTCATCCGCCGCGGCCTTCGATTGTGAAGCGTCGGTAGCGGACGCTTGCTCAACTAGCGCAGTTCCTTCAGCAACCAGGTACTGCGGATCGTTTGGATTGAGCAGTGCGGCTTCCGCATAGATACGCGCGGCGACGGCGTACTTGCGTTGCTGCATCATCACGCGCGCGAACAGATCGTAGACGCGATCGTCTTTGGGATTAACGCGGCGCGCCTCGTCGAGGTGTTGGATGGCTTCCGGGAACTTGCCTTGCCGGGCAACTTCGTTGGCTAGGACAAGATGTGCGTCGAAGTAATCAGGAAATATCTTAATCGCGTTCTCATAGGCTGACACGGCATCCGCGGTGCGATTCTCGCGCGCCAGTTTCAATCCGGTATCAAACGCATCGCGCGCAGCCTTGGGCACCTCCTGGACGAAACTGAGACCCGGCCGCGGGGCTCTGACCCCACCAACCGGCACCAGGGTCAATTCGACTGTACGAGTTTCGCCGGGTTGATCGGTCCCAGTCGCTCTCACAAAATCTACCGACTCACGCACGCCGTTGTAACCCTGCGCGGAAGCGACGATCGCATAGCTCGTGTCTGTCAGGCCGGTGAAGGTGAAATCGCCTTCATTATTCGAAACAGTCTGGTCGATAAGCGCGCCATTTCTTTCGAGCGTGATCGAAACGCGGCTAACGTTCGTGCCTGTGGAGTTTCGAACCTTACCTCGGATCGTATGCCCCTGCGCCTGCGTGTTGACGGCGAAGTATCCCATCAACACGAGGCCCGCCGTGGCCAGAATCATGACGCGATATTTCATTTGGAGGCTCCGCTGAAAAGTCTGGGGTCGGTGAATTTTATTGTCAGTGTTGGAGAAAGAAAAGGTGGAGTCGTAGGGGGACTCCACCTTTTCGATAAAGCAGCGAAGAGCCGAATTAGAAACGGAACTTCGCTGCGAATTGAAACGCGCGCGGGCCACCGGTACCAAACACGCTGTTCGTTCGCGCGGTCGGACCGTGGTTGATTGAACGGATTTCCTCCGCGGGGGTCCCCTCTTCGGCGAGGGTAATCACCGCTGGATAAGTGAGATTGGCGACGTTGAAGACATTGAAAACTTCGCCGATCAAGTCGAGGTTAAGACGTTCGGTGAATCGGAAAGTCTTCGTCAGGCGGATGTCCTGCGAGATGACCGAGTCGCCGCCCATCTGCGTGCCTTCGGGCAAATGCGCCAGACGCACGATGGGATCGAAGTAGTTGGGGTTGGTGCTATCGCAACGGCCGGTCGGACTGTCGCCGGGGCACGGCTGGCCGAGCGTTGGGATGCTGGCGTTGTACGTGTCGATGAGCGCGTTGAGCTGGCCAATGTTCTTGATGTCACGCCCGATCGAGCCTTCTTTCGTGCCGGGCAGATAAGACTGAAATGTTCCAGTCCGTGATAAGTCAACGAAGTTTGGCAGAAACACGCTTTGCGGTATGCCGCTAAACGCAGTCGAGATAAGTGAGACCTGCCACCCGCCCAGAACATTGCGTTTGAAGGAGTCACTGCTCTTGCGATAGAACGGCAAATCGTAAATCGCACTGACGACGAAGCGATGCGTGCGATCAAGACCAGCCGGACCGTATTCGGGGCTGAAGTCGTTAAGGTCAGTTACCGTCGCGCCCAACCCGAGCGCATCACCGCCGTAAGCTTTGAAGCGAGACAGTGCATAGCTCGCGGTCATTTGAAATCCGTTAGCGAACCGGCGATCAAGGCGGAACAGGCCCGCAACGTAGGTCGAGTTGCCCGACGAATCCGCGTAATTTACCGAGTTCGGGAAGGAACTGCGTGGTCCGGTAATGTCATCGAAAATCTTGTTGATGTCATAAACCAGCACTTCATGTAAGCCGCGGCGATAGTTGAAGTCGCCCTGGAAGAGCATCTTTCCGGGAAGTTCTCGCTGCACGCCGATCGCGTACTGAATGGAGTACGGAATCTGGAACTCCGTTGAAAACAGCGGGCCGGAGATTGACTCGAAACATTCGATTGAGGTGGGTAGCGAGCAATTGAACGCGTTGGCCTCAATGTTCTGCCGAGCCGGACCGATGATAGCGAGCGCTTGTGCGAGCGTTAGGAAACCGCTAGCCGAAGCCGGGTTACTGCTGAAGCTACCGTCGCCACCCGGAAACACTGGACTGTGCAAATCGGCGCCAACCAGGAATAACTCCGCTCCCGGAGGGCCAAGGTCCGCGCGCTCGAAGAGTCGCAGGTTGTCGATCGTGTTGTCGTAGTAAATGCCGGCGCCGCCACGAATCACGGTGCGGCCATTACCGCCAATGTCCCAAGCGAAACCGGCGCGAGGCGCGATGTTGTTGGTGTCCTTCGGACTCGGCGCTGTGCCTTTCCCGAACAGCGAAGCGATAACGGCAGGACGCGGTTGATCGTGATTCCACAAGTTGGAGTCAACGCGGTATGACAACCCGAAGTTCAGCGTCAGACGTTGGGTTGCTTTCCACGAGTCGTTTCCGTAAACCGCAAAGCGATTGTTGATGGTGGCATCGGTAGGCGAGTTGAACGGCAGAATGTCGTTGCCGATACCCATCGTGATATCGCGAACCGGCGCCGCCAGGAACTGCGCTTCGGTTTCATACGGCGCTAGTCCCAGGTCTGCCGGATTGAATAAGCGAATGCGCGCCGGCTTTGCAAAAGCAAACTGGCCGTTGATGCTGGTTCGCTCGAAGTTCCCACCGACATGGACAGTGTGATTACCGAAAACCTTGGTCAGGTCATCGCGAAACTGATAGCGCTCCTGGAAAGTAGTTTGCGGCGTGATGTAATTCGTGCCCGACTTCCAGAGCTGAGAACCCAGAATTCTGATCTCCGGTTTTCCCTCAGTGGCCGGCAGGATGACATTCGAGAAATCGCTGAGGTTGAACACGAAGTTATTGCTGGTCGTGGGATTAAATGAGTTCGTCAAGCCGACGACGAGGTTGTGCGATCGGTTTGTAACCAGCTGGTTGTTCGACTCAAAAATCCCCGAGGCCGAGGCGCGCGGAACGATGCCAGAGCCGGGCGCGAAGGGAACGTCCTGCGCATTGTCGTTAAATGAGTAGCGGGTTGTCAGGTTGGTGGTGCTGTTGATGACCCAATCTACTTTTCCGGTCAGCAGCTTTTCGTCGAACGGATTCGAGGTGAAGCCAGCGAAAGACGGAGACTCCGGCGGATTGTGCAGCGCCGAGCCGTCCTGGTTGTTTCCTTCATAGTTGAAGAAGAAGAACACCTTGTCTTTCAGGATCGGGCCACCAAGCGTGCCGCCGTATTGCTCGCGATCGAATGGAATGCGTGTCGCTTGTGCAACGAGCGGGATGCCATTGGCAGAATCGAGACGAGACAGCGCCGGGAACGCGGCAAAGCGATCGTCGCGAACGTAAAAATAACCATTCCCGTGAAATTCGTTGGTGCCGGATTTAGAAATGATGTTGACCGAGCCCGTCGACGAAGCGCCGGTTGAGAGGTCAAAGTTTGCAATCCCGAGTTGAAACTCCTGGACGATTTCCTGCGAGAAGTTTTGCACCGTCGTCCCAACCACATTATCTACGACCGATCCGCCGTCGACAGCGATCTGCGCCGAACGGCCGGCTTGCCCCGCAATCGAGACTCCGGTGTAGTTAGCCTTGGTGGGATCGAAGCTGCCGCCTTCAACCTTTTCAACTCCCGGTTGCAGCTGCGCGAGATCCAAAAAGTTTCGACCATTGAGTGGCAGGTTCTGTATCTGTCGAGTGTTGACGACGCCTGACACCGTCATGTCGGTGCGGTCGATTTGTACGTCTCCGCTTCCGATGACAGTGACGATTTCGCTGGCTCCTCCAACTTCAAGGTGAACATCGAGCGGCGCTGTCTGACCGACAGCGATCACGAAGCCGGTCACAACTGAGGTCTTGAAGTTCGTGCCGGACACTTTGATTTCGTAAGTTCCCGGTGGCAACTGCGAAATGCGATAGTGGCCGTTGTCATCGGAAGTGGCCATGCGCGAGAAATTGGTTGCCGAGTTACGGACGTTTATCGTCGCACCCTGCACCACTGATCCCTGCGGGTCGCTGACGGTGCCTTCAATTGAACCGGTGGGTTCCTGAGCGAAGGACACCATGCCGTGAAAAGCAAAACACGTGAAGAGGACCAACCTCAATAGGTTTTTCATTTGCGTTCCTTTCTTGAAGGTGTTCGCGGGCATGTTAGCTTCGAAAGCCAGTTATTCAGCGACCTGATTAACGGGAAGACGATTGAGGTCGCCAGGGGGATGTGCTGGTGCAGTTCGCAAGTTCTATGCCCGCAAAACACGATCAGTTTAAGGGCCACGTTCACAAAGCTTTCCCGAAATTTGTGGAGACAGGGGACGCCTGAAGGCATCCAAAAATTCAGGCTGAATCCATAAATCCAGAAATGTTAGGTGCTGTGAAGAGTCTGCTGAAACACTGACAACGCCGCGTTGACGGGATCGGCGTCAAGTCGTGTGACCAGTCCGAGCCGCAACGCGTCATGCGCATTGATTCGCCGGGCAGTGAGCAGTAAGTCGAGAGCGGCCGTCCGTCCAATCACCCGAGGCAATCGTTGAGTACCGCCCCAACCCGTAATAATTCCGAGGCGTGCGCCGGGGTGAGCAAAGATCGCGTTTGGTGAAGCGACGCGAATGTCGCAGGCGAGCGCGAGGTCCATTGCTCCACCCATGCAGTAGCCGTTTATCGCAGCGATTGTAAGTTGAGTGGCGGCCGCGATGGTTTTAAAGAGTCCCTGCCCGAAGCGTGAAAATTCTTCGGCGGACGTAGCGTTCAGCTTGGTTAAGTCGCGAATGTGGGCGCCGGAAGCGAATACGTCATCGCTGCCGGTGAAGATGAGGCACTTAATTTCAGAACGCCGCGTGGTTTCATCGAGGGTGATTTGTAACTGCTTCAGCGTGGTTAGCGAAAGCGCATTGCGTTGTGGAGGATTCGTAAAACGCAGAATCGCAATCGGACCGTCCACTTCCACGACGATCGACGTTGAAACTTCCGGCATGGATTAATCGCGAGGCTTTACGTTTTCGCGAAGAAACTTAACGATGTTTTCAGTCGACGTACCGGGCAGGAAAACTTCGGCGACGCCTTCTGACTTCAGCTTGGCGATGTCGTCCTGCGGAACGATGCCACCAAGCAGCACCAGGCAATCGTCCATGCCTTGATCGTGAAGCAGTTGCACAATGCGCGGGCAGAGGGTGTTGTGTGCGCCGCTAAGGATGGAAACGCCTACGGCATCGACGTCCTCTTGCAGTGCCGCGGCCGCGATCATCTCAGGCGTTTGGCGCAGGCCGGTGTAAATAACTTCCATGCCCGCGTCGCGGAGGGCGCGCGCAATTACTTTAGCGCCACGATCGTGGCCGTCGAGACCGGGCTTCGCAACCAGCACCCGAATTTTTCTGTCGCTCATAAGCTGCATTGTAGCCTTAGCGGATGAATTGCCCCAGTGGGCCATCGGGCTTAATGAATCCCTTCAGTTCAGCGAAGCTGAAAAAGTATCGTCCGACCGGTTCAAATGCCTGGATCGCATGTGGGTACCCGGCGTCGTAAAGAAACGTGACGCCCTTGCTGCTGACCGAAAAGTTGTCGAGGTCTTCGATTTTGTATTGCAATGGCTCCTGCGCCTCGCTGGCGATGCGAACGTCTTCCGGATCGCTTTTTGATTCGCCCAGCGACTTAAGAATTTCTTTCAGCTCAGCTTGCAATTTGGTGTTGATCTTTGCGGCCAGTTCCGCTTGCGCAGTTGGAACGAAAGCATCTGCTGCTTTCACAACGCGGCCGTCCTTCAGGTTTATCAGCAGATGTTTTGACTGGTCGTCAGGATAGGCGCCGGATCCGGTTTGAGTGAACGTGATATCCAGCAGTGAATGTGCGTTGTGGTTAACGACGTAATCAAACTCCTCGAGCCAACTGTCCTCGCGATATTCCTGCAACGAATAATCAAAGATATTTTTGAAGTCGAGTAATGAACGCACACGTCTTTGCACTGCGTGGTCTAACCCACTCACTACCGGATAGCTGACCACCGCCCGTCTCTTATTTGGAAACTGTTTGGCGATGGCCGGCGGGCGTGTGAGTACGATTCGCCGGCGTTGAATGATCGCGTGATCCGCGGAGGGAATTGACGGCCCCGGAAGCTGGGCCGCCTGAGCATTGAGTGTAATTGCGAAAGCAGCCAAGAACAGAACGCGACGTTTCATGTGAGTGCTGTTGTGAATTTGGCCGAGAGTTAAAACGCAGGCTCTTCGTAAATGCCGTAGACGTCGCGCAGCGCCGAACAGATTTCGCCAAGCGTCGCGTACGCACGGACGGCTTCGATAGTCGCGGGCATGGTGTTCTCGTCGGCTTGCGCCGCGCGCTTAAGTTTTTCAAGCGCGTTAGCGACAGCGCCGTCGTCGCGCTTCTGGCGTGCAGCTTCAAGACGTTCGATTTGGTGTGTGCGAACTGATTCATCGATCGCGAGAATGGAAATCGGTGACTCTTCTTCCATCTGATACTTGTTGACGCCAACGATCACTTGAGAACCGCGTTCGACAGCTTTTTGATAGTGATAAGCAGAGTCCTGAATCTCACGCTGCGGGAAGCCTTTTTCAATCGCCGCCACCATTCCGCCCATCGCGTCGATCTTGCGGAAATATTCGAGCGCACCCTGCTCCATCTTGTTGGTCAGTGATTCCACAAAGTAAGAGCCGCCTAGCGGATCGATAGTGTTCGCAACGCCGGTTTCTTCGGCGATGATTTGTTGTGTGCGCAAAGCAATCAGCGCCGCCTGATCAGTAGGCAGCGCCAGTGCCTCGTCATAGGCATCGGTGTGCAGACTCTGAGTGCCGCCGAAAACTCCTGCGAGTGCCTGGATAGCAACGCGGACAATATTGTTCAGCGGCTGCTGAACGGTGAGAGAAACACCTGCGGTTTGAGTGTGGAAACGAAGTTTGAGCGTCCGTTCGTTGGTCGATCCAAAACGGTCGCGCATTTCTCTGGCCCAAATCCGGCGCGCCGCACGATACTTCGCGACTTCCTCGAAAAAGTCGTTGTGCGCATTGAAGAAGAATGAAATTCGTGGAACGAAAACGTCGAGGTCTAATCCGGCTTTGAGTCCCCATTCGACATATTCGAGGCCGTCACGCAGCGTGAAAGCGAGTTCCTGGACTGCGGTGGCGCCCGCTTCGCGAATGTGATAGCCGCTAACTGAGATCGGATTGTAGCGGGGTACGTGCTGGGTACAGAACTCAAAGGTATCTACAACTAACTTCATCGCGGGGTGAATCGGGTAGATCCACTCTTTCTGCGCGATGTACTCCTTCAAAATGTCGTTTTGCAGAGTGCCGGAGATCTTTTTCCAGTCAGCGCCCTGTTTCTCGGCAACGACGAGATACATCGCCAACAATACAGAAGCGGGAGCGTTAATCGTTTGAGAAACCGTAACTAACTCCAGCGGGATCTGGTCGAATAGAACCTCCATGTCGGCGAGTGAGGACACGGCAACGCCGCACTTACCGACTTCACCCTCGGAGAGGGGCGAGTCAGCGTCGTAGCCCATCAACGTTGGCAGATCGTAGGCGACTGACAGACCGGTCTGCCCCTGTTTCAGCAGATAGCGAAATCGCGCGTTCGTTTCTTCCGGAGTACTAAACCCGGCGAATTGGCGCATTGTCCAGATTTT
>JBKPNP010000241.1:0-3699 GCA_046732775.1 Acidobacteriota bacterium | reverse complement strand
GAAGGGTGCAACCGAGACGGTTGCGCTCCAGTCGATGGTTGCGCTCTAGTCTCGCCCGATATCTGTAACGCAACTGTTAGTTTGCGTCGCTCGTTGGCCCTAAGCCGCATTCCGGGGTGGATGATCGCAAACTAACAGTGTGCGTTACTCAGAAGCGCTCCTAATTTTACTCACGATCTCACTTAACCGATCCGCGTCATCAAACATTGAGATACCAGCGACGCCGCGCGCCCCCGCGTCGACGCACGCTGACACCAGACTCGGGTTTATTCCACCCAGTGCCAAAACAGGAAACGGCGCCACCTGGCCGGTTAAGGCAGTCAAACTTTCCAGACCCAACGGCGGGCCGTACTGTTTTTTGGAGTTGGTCTCGAAGATTGGACCGAACACTGCGAAGTCAGCGCCGTCGCGCTGGGCTGCCGCCGCTTCCGCAATCGAATGCGTGGAAACTCCGATCACAAACTCGGAGCCTAACGTCTCCCGTATCACACCCGCCCTGAGAGATGAAGCGGTGAGATGAACGCCAGCGGCGCCTGCCGACGCGGCTACGTCAGCGCGATCGTTGATCAGGAGTTTTGTTCTCGTGCGCGCGGTCATTGCAGAGGCCGCCCGCGCGAGTTCATACAACACGCTGACGCTCAGTTTCTTTTCCCGTATTTGAACGAAGTTTATTTGGGCGGCAACCGCCGATTTCACCAGCTTGAGAATCCCGGCGAACTCGTTACTAGCCGGCGTGGTTGCGGGTGTCGTCTGCCCGTTGGTTATGAGGTAGATCAGAAAGTCGCGCTGCGGTGCGAACGGCATCGTCGTTTATGGAGGCGGCTGGTTCGGTATCGGCCTGTAGGGCACGAACAGTCTGCCTGAAATGGAAAATTTCCCAAAACGCTATCCCGATATTGAGCAGCCCAACGCCCGTCACCGCGCCGCGCACCCATCCCGAAGCCACGACAGTCTCGAGCGCGTGCATTCCTGTTTTGCGCGCCGCGTATAGCAGAAAATAGTTATTGCCCCAATCGCTCAGACCAAGCGTTCCCTGCGGCACCCACGGCAATAAGGTGAGCACGATGCCGATTTCCAGGCACAGGATGATGTAGAAAATGACGCTTAGTTTTGCGGACATCGGTAAAGACAGTAACAGTTAGCTAAAGGTAGTCTTGTGAAGAATCAGCCGCGCTTTCGGTTAGCGTCGCAACTTCAGTCTTCCTCTGTGCGTCCTTTGTGCTCTTTGTGTCTCTGTGGTGAATTCACTATGCAAACATCCACCACCGAAGCACGGGGCACAACTGTTGGTGCAGACTACTACGAATTTTCGGCGCGCCGGGTTTGCAAATCTGACAGGCGTTCAGCGATATCGCGATAACTTACGTCAACTCCATAAACTTCTGTGAAGGCGTTGACTGCGCCGGTAACATCGCCCATCTGTTCGTAGGCTGAGCCGAGCTCATACTGCAGGGCCTTCATTTCTTCTGCGTTGCGGCCGGGCACCTGAAGTCCTTTTTTGAACCACAGCACGGCTGCCTGCGGCATGCCCTTCTGCATGAAGCAGTGGCCCAGCAAATTGCAACAGTGGAAGTAGCGTGGCGTGCCGTCAACGGGCGCAGTTAACGAAGCGGCAGTCTGGAATTCGCGAATTGCTTCGTCAAGGAGATCCATCTCCTTGTAAGCCGTCGCCATGTTGTAATGCGTTTCGTAGTCCTCGTTGGTCGAGGCGCCTTCACCTTCCGCTTCGACGCGAAACTCTTCAAAAATTTCCGCCAGGCCTGAATCGATACCCGTGCCGGCCGGGGCCATAGCTTCCGGCGCGACGGTCGGAGATTCAAGCTCGACTTCACCAAATACGATTTCTGCCGCCGGCGCGAGTTCAGCTTCAACTGAGTCTTCAACAACCGGTTCAAAGATCGGAGTGGTCTCATTCGTGCTCGCCAACTTCTGGCGGCGGGCATCGATGTCGGCGTGTGGCCCAAATTGCCGTTCCAGCAGGTCGAGCGTGTCGGTGGCTATATCGTAGTAACCCTGCTTGATGTAGAAGTCGACGCTCTCGAGTTCCTGACGCATCATCGCGTCAGAATTGGCGGGCCTTTCTTCACGCGTCGCGGGTGCGGCGACTCGAGCGTCGTCGCTCAAGGCTTCGGCCGCGAACGGGTCCGCAGCGTTTAACGAATCATCGACCGGGGCAACTTCGGGTTCATTTAAGTCGGCAAAAGAAATCCCGCCGGCCGTTGGCTCGTCCGCTACAGCGTTCCATTCGAAATCGGTCGACGTAACTGTCTCATCGGGCGTGACGTCAAACGCTCTGACTCCTTCAAACTCAGGCAGCGGCAGAAACTCACCGTCTTCTGACGCCGTCTGCGCCTCTTCCTCGAGCGACCCACCCAGCACCGTTAGACGCTCCAGGTATCGTGGCTCCTCGGGCGCGAGTCTTACCAGTTGAGTTAAGGCGTAGCGTTCGTCGTCCGTGAGGCCCAGGGCCTCGGCGGCTTCCGCAAGACGTTCGAGTACGCCGCGCAACTTGTCCATATCGCGCTGCCACCAGTGCAGCCGCGCCAGCAACTTCAAACTGGGAACGTGATCCGGGTTGCGATCAAGCAGCTCGCTAATGAGTTCACTTAGATCATTCTCTTCACGCCCGGCCAGCATCGGCTCAATGATGACGCCCAAAACACGCGCCGCCTGATCTTCCTGATTCAGCCGTAAATACAGACGCGCAACCTCGATGTAGCGCCGGTAGTGTGAAGCGTCCAGCGCCATCAACGACGCGGTGGCCCGCTCCGCACCTTCAGCGTCTTCCGCTTCGATATAAGCCTGCGCGAGCATTGACTTGAGTTCAGGATCATCAGGCATCCCGGCGACTGCTGTTTCCAAAAGCTCAGCGGCGTCATCCGCTGTGCCCATCCCCACATGACTTGAAACCACGCCCTTCAGCGTTTCGCGATCGTTAGGACTCAAAGCCAAAGCTTTCGAATAGGCATCGAGCGATCGTTCGTAGCGGCCAATCTCAAGCAGGCGCGCGGCTGCCTCGCGAAACGCGACCACGGCTTCCGCCTCCAGTCCTTCTTTGAGATAACCGTCCGCGAGTTTCAGTCTGATATCAGTGTTCTGGGGATCGAGATCGGCAATGGTGTGAAGTACCTTGAGCGTTTCCCGCGATTGACCGGCACGAGTGCTGGCGTCGGCGACCACGAGGTATTGCGCGCGCGCGTCTGCGACTAAGCCATGAGCCGCGTAAAGGTCGCCGAGCTGCCTGGCAATCGACGGATCGCGCGGTTTTAACTTCTCAACCTTCTTGTACATCGCGATCGCTTTTAAACGGAACTCGCGGTCGCGATAGTGCTCGGCAATGCGCAGGAAGCAATTCGCCGCCTCGTCCTTCTCTCCCGAGCGCGCCAAAAGATCTCCCAACATGTTGAGAGTCGTGAGATCGTCGGGATCATGCTGCATGATCTGGCGATACTCTTTAATGGCGGCGCTGATCTTCCCCTGCGACAGGAATTTCTCGGCTGCCTTAATGACCTTAGCTTTTTCGAAAGCCATCAGGGGTATTATGTATCACTGAATATAGGAGTGGAGTCAAACGTGCGCTGGAGTTGTGGGACACTGGGGATTGAACTGTAGCTATTAACGCTCTGCGTCGTTAAAGAAGCGACGCTGACGGCTACGCTAACATGCGTAAAATATGACTGTCAACGCATCTACTTTTTG
>JBKPNP010000240.1:0-4177 GCA_046732775.1 Acidobacteriota bacterium | reverse complement strand
GAGCAGTTCCGCATTGCGCTGCTGCGACAACCCAATCGGGCGCGGTCGTTGCTCGGTGCGGCGCGCGCCGCTCGAGAAAGCGGCAACGCGCGCGAAGCACGTGAGCGTTATCAACAACTTCAACAACAGTGGCAACAGGCTGATCCAGGGTTACCGGAATTGAAGGAAGTGAACGACTACTTGAAGAACTCCAGGCCCTAACCGCACCCAGCCCGCGAAGCGGGCGGTAGCCTAAAGCCTGGGGCGTGAGCCCCAGGAATGAAAGAGCGACAATTCGCCCAGCCCGCGAAGCGGGCGGTAGCGCCTGCTGGATTTTCCGACATGATAATTTCATTCGAACGCGCTGTCGCCCGCGTTGCGGGCTTGCGAGGACCCGACGGCTCGATCCTGGGGCTGACGCCCCAGGCTTTATGCTATCGCCCGCTTCGCGGGCTAGGTGCAATCCGTTCACAATTGAGACGTCAATTATGTTTCCCAATCTCTGCAGGAGAAATCAGATGACCCGAAAATTTATCCCTCCCTCTTTAGCCGTCCGCACTTTCATTCTCACCGTAGTGTTCGTGATATCGGCGACAGGTCTGGCAGCGCAGACAGCTGCGCAGAAAGCCAAGAACATCGACGACGTGATGTCGCTCGCAAGCAAGTATCAAACGTTCAACGGCGCTGTGCTCGTCGCCGAAAACGGCAAGGTGATTTACAAAAAGGGCTTTGGGCTGGCGAACATGGAATGGAACATTCCAAACACCCCCGACACGCGTTTTCGCCTGGGCTCGATAACAAAACAATTCACCGCCACACTCATCCTGCAACTGGTGGAACAGGGAAAAATCAAGCTCGACGGCAAACTCTCGGACTACCTGCCCGACTACCGTAAAGATACGGGGGAGAAAGTTACGATTCATCAACTGCTGAATCACACTTCCGGCATACCGAGCTACACAGGTTTGCCCGGCTTCATCCGCGACGTCAGCCGAAATCCATATACGGTTGCGGAGTTCGTAAAAAAATATGCGAGCAACGATTTGGAGTTCGAGCCCGGCAGCAAGTTTTCCTACAACAACTCCGGTTATTTCCTGCTCGGCGCGATTATCGAAAAGGTCACCGGCCATCCTTACGAACAAGTCATCAAGGAAAAGATTTTCGATCCGCTCGGCATGAAGAATAGCGGCTACGATCACTGGGCCACGATCCTGGAAAAGCGCGCATCGGGTTACGTAAAAACGAGAGAGGGCTACGCCAACGCGCCTTACCTCGATATGTCCCTTCCCTACGCGGCCGGTTCGCTGTATTCAACGGTTGAAGATTTGTACCTGTGGGACCAGGCGCTTTACACCGATCGGCTGCTGACGGCGGAGTCGAAGGCGTTGATGTATAAGCCGAACCTGCAAGACTACGCTTACGGTTGGGTGATTAGTAAAACCAAACTCGGCAGCAGCGCGGAAAGTGTGAACACCATCGGCCACAACGGCGGCATCAATGGATTCAATACTCTCCTTTTGCGCTATCCGGACCAGCACAATCTCATTGTCTTGCTCGACAACACGTCACAGGGAGGAAGCCTCGACGGGCTCGCAACAGAGTTAACCAGCATCCTTTACGGCCAGCCTTACAGCCTGCCGCGTATGCCCTTAGCGGAGACTCTGCTGAACACGATCCAGGACAAAGGCATCGAAGCGGGCGTCGCCCAGTATCGCGAGCTTAAAACAAAACAAGCGAACGTTTATGATTTCAGCGAACCGCAGTTGAACCAGCTTGGCTATCAGTTGTTGCGGACAAATAAAACTAAAGAAGCGATCGAGATTTTCAAACTCAACGTTGAGGCATACCCGCAGAGCGCGAATGTTTACGACAGCCTTGGCGAAGGCTTCATGGTGGCAGGCAATAACGAACAGGCGATCTTGAATTACAAGAAATCGCTCGAGCTCAATCCGAACAGCCCGTCCGGCATCCTCGCGCTCAAACAACTGACCGGTCCGGCGCCAGTCGTGGACACCAAGGTCTACGACTCGTACGTTGGCGAATATGAGGTGAGTCCAACCTTCAAGCTTGGTGTTTTCAGAGATGGTGAGAAGTTAATGAGTCAAGCGACTGGCCAGCCGCCAGTTGAACTCTTTCCGGAGAGTGCTGACAACTTTTATTTGAAGGTCGTGGCTGCGAAGGTCACGTTCACGCGAGACGACAAAGGGCAGGTTAACGGACTGGTCGTGCACCAGGGCGGACGCGACACGCCCGCACGAAAAACCAAATAGCAGCTGACTTCCTCTGTGCTTCCTCAGTGTTCTCTGTGCCTCTGCGGTGGCCAAAGCATCAACCACAGAGACACGGAGGACTCAGAGGACACACAGAGAAAAACTGAATTCACGCCACGCTGTTCGAACTACTTCTTCGCGCGCACGTCGTACGCGTAGATCGTGTCCTGGTCACGCAGGTACAACCGTCCGCCGGCAACCACCGGATGCGTCCAGGTCGGCAGCGAGTTTTGCGCAATCCGAAATCGTCCTTTTTCGCGATAGCCCTCGGGTGTCGCTTCGATCAGACCGACCACTCCGTTTTCACTCAACGCGTACAGGTTGCCATCGGCGTAAACAAGTGAACCCTTGCCGACGCTGCGGTCCTTCCACGCAACTTCACCGGTATCGAAACGCATTGCCGTCAGTATCCCGCTGGAGAAACCGTAGAGGTGATCGCGGATGAGGATCGAGCTACTGTGATGGTTGCGCATGTCCTTGGTGAAATAAACTTCCTGCGCTTTGCCATCGGCTTTTATCTCAACTAACCCGGCGCCGGTGCCGTAGTCTGACGAGATGAACACGCGATTACCACGCGCCACGGGTGTCGCCACGTTCGCAACGTCGTTCGCCGCACGATCGTATTCCCAAAGCAGTTTGCCGTCTTTTAGATCGAGTCCAACCGCGCGTTGATGCGTGAAGAAAACGACTTGGGTGGTGTCACCAACCTTCACGGGAATCGCGGAGGAATAACCCGAACGATCGCTCTGGCTCTTCCAAATCAGCGTGCCGTCTTTCTTATTCAACGCCACTATCGAAGCGCCAGGCCCACCCGGATTCACCAGGACTTTTTCTCTGATGACTAGCGGCGATTCGCTGATTCCCCAGGTGATATTCGAACCGCCGAACTTCTCCAGCACGTTCATCGTCCAAATGATGCGTCCGGTTTTGGCGTCCATCGCCGAGAGATCGCCGTTGCCGCCGAGCGCGTAGAGCGTGGCCCCGTCAACCGTCGGCGTTCCCCTCGGCCCGTCTCCACGATCATTGCGAAAAGCGCCGCCGTGCGCGGTGGCCCAAACTTCTTTCCCCGTAGCAACGTCGAAGGCGATGACGTATTCGCGCGCGCCGCGCAGGCCCATGGTGTAGATGCGGCCGCCCGCAACCGCGAACGATGAATAACCGCCACCCGCGCCAGTCGCCTTCCAAACCAGCGGCGGTCCCTCAGGCGCCCACTGTTTGAGAAGTCCTGTCTCCTTCGAAATGCCGTCGCGATTGGGCCCACGCCACTGCGGCCAGTCTCCCGCTGCAACCTGCGCCGCCGCAGCGATGCACAAAGTCAAAACTAAAACCGCAATGCTAAACAGCCTCGTAAGTTTTGAGTACCTCATGATCGATCTCCTTCGTAACGCAGTGGATACCTTGCATGCGGGGAGAGTGATTTGACGATTGACCGACGACACTTACAACCGAAACGCGTGACTTTAGGCAGCAGGTTTGAAGTACAAAACCATGCCCGCCCCGGCTGCCGCTAAAACGAACCCGACGTAAAGCAAAGGGTTCGGCGCGACCTTGGGCGGATGGAGGTACGCCGAGAAAAGAACATTGACGAGCGGCGCACCGGCGAACACCAACGGCATAACGTAAGTCGGCAAGCCACCGTAGCGAAAGGCAAAGATAATGCAGACTGCGCCGGCTGCACCGAGAGCGCCGCCGAGTGTTGCCGCCAGCGAGCCTTTCAAGGTGAAGCCGTGCAGCTCGCCCTGATAAGAAAGACTGGCGAGCGGTACGAGTACGCCGATCAGAAAATACGCAACGCCGACGCACAGCAACGCGCGCATCGGGCTACCAAGTGCAACCTGACCGCGATGAAGCGCCGGGCCATACAGGCCCCATGAAAGAGCGGCGCCGAGAGCAAAGATTATCCAGAGCATGACTCTCCTAATGAGTTT
>JBKPNP010000239.1:0-3729 GCA_046732775.1 Acidobacteriota bacterium | reverse complement strand
AGAGTTGGCCAGTTCTTTCAGCAGCAGGTTAATACGATCGTCGTCTGACGCTTCGGGCCCACCGAACCGCGCAGAAAATACTCCCGGCCGGCCGTTCAATGCCTCGACTTCCAAACCCGAATCGTCGCCGAGCGTGAGCATTTGTGTCTGGCTTGCGTAGCCTTCCGCTTTGAGAATCGCGTTAGCCCGATAGTTTTCACCTGTTTCAGGTACTTCAAGAACTCCCGGGAATTCACGCAAATAACGGACGGTTATTGGAAGCTCGTCTAACGCATCGCTAACCTCGCGAAGCTTTCCGGTGTTGAACGAACCGATAAGCAAATCAAGAGGCATAGAACACTCAGGGCGCGTTGTCGGTTGAAGCCTTCTCAGGGAACAGCGAAGTGACGATGCTGCTGAATTGACCCAGCGGCGACCGAGTCGTTCGTTCGATGCCTTGTTCACTCAATTTCGTTTCGGTAACAGCGAAGGGAAGTGACGCGAGTGTTTGCTCGAGCTGGCTCGCAGAAACGGATTCGGCTCGCTTCGCCGAAATGATCGTGAACGCAAACCGTCGCACGCGTTCAGCGTCGCTCGAGTACGTAATGATTGAAGCTGAGTTGTCCGGTGAAGCGAAGAACTTCATTCGTCTAACGTTCTGCGCGCTCATCTCATTTCCCGGGCCCGCGACTTCGAAATAATGGCGAACATCGACCGGCGCACCTAGTACCACCAGTTCGTCGCTCAAGCCCGCCGCCGACTCGCCTTCGCCGTCCTCGAAGAATTCCGTATTTGTACCCCGATTGTCGAATGGTCTGACCGTCATCTTGCGGGCAAAAAGTTCGCGCAGTTTCGCCCGATCGCGGACGTGCGCGATCATGATCGACCGATCGGAGTTGTCATCCAATCTCATTGTCAATAACTCACCGCTGACCGCCGAAAGGAACGGTTCCGGCTGATCCACTCCATAACTCGAAAGGCCGGATTCCAGTATCGAGGAAAAGAGAATCGCAGATAGCGCATCTACCTGCGATGAGACCGCCGACTTTAGGCTCTGCCAGGTCGCGACCGGATTGGAAAAACGATAAGAAGTTGCGGCGTAAACATCATTGGGTGCCAGGCGCTCGAGCTGTGATTCGACGCCCTCCGAAACGACGGTTGGTTTGAGTCGGGATACGATCGCCGGCTGCAGGTTGATTGCATAACGATCCTCAATGCCGTCGAGATATGCTTTCGACCTCCAGCCGATGCTGCTGAATACCTTCGTTGCGCCATTAGCCAGAAGGCGTTGAGACTCCGGATTACCAGGGGAACGGCCAAGTAAAACCGGTAGACCAAAGGCAACGAGCTTGGCGCTGTTTGCGGCCGGCACGTAACCGAAGGTAAGTGCTTGCGTAGCTTCCAGCCGCGCGCGCAGGGTGTGAAGTTCGGAGTCGTTCTTCAGCGAAGCTCCGCGTCCCTGCGCAACGCCGAGGCACTTCTGCACAATTTGTTGATTGGTTCCGACCACGACCAAGCTTCCGGAGATTGCGCCCACGAGCTGGCGTGACTTATCCGGCGTAGTCCACGCGATGAATTCGATCCCATCAACCACGCTGCGGCTTTCCGTGGGTGTGCCGTAGGTCTGCGTCGCCAGTGTCTTGAGCGTCTCTTCGACGGTCGATCGGATGCGCGTTTCCGAGGTGTGGGTTTCGACCAGCAGTGCACCCTCCTGCCTGATGTTTAGTGCGTCACCTTCTTCGCCCACGCGCAAGTCGCTGACTACCACGGCAACCTGGGCTCGCGAGATGATCACGCTGCGAACTGGACCGATGCCGGTCCAACGCATGAATCCACTTAAGTAATGGGTCTTCGCATCATTCGCAGGAACGCCGATGGTTTTAGCCAGTGACTGCCAGGTCTGGGTCGAGGAGACCGCGTCGAATATCCGGTAAGGCTGGTTCGCTTCAAGATAAATCAGGGAATCGGCCGGCGCGTAGGCGGCCATGTCGATCGCTTGAGGTCGAGACCACCACAGCCAAATTGCTACCGCGACGCATAAAGCCAGGGCGACAAGCAAAAAGCGTCGGGTGCGGTTCATGGGGTCGCATCCTACGCGGAGGCCTGTGAGCGCGCAAGCAGCGAATACTCAGTCTGGAATTCATTTAAAAACTTCCATAAAAGTGCTGCATTACCGAACCGTTCACTTCCAAAAACCCGGTTAACTCCAGCATTCGTAGCGTTAAACGCAGTAAAATAGGTGTTGACAATGTTTGGCGCGCTACGGTAGTCTGCCTTTGCGGCAGTGAGACTGCCTTTCAAACAAGGCTCTTGCCTCTGTTCCTCGTTGCCGGAATCACCCGCCTTCAGTTCTACGAAGGCAATCCACCAGGAAAACTAATTTGCATCCGAATTTGGACAGTTGCGCCAGCGCGCCTGCTCTCCCGTCACTCCCGCCTGAGATTCTCCAAACCGCCCTAAACACCGCTTTGACAGCCACCACCACAGTTATGCCGAACCACAAGGTGTGCAAGAGCCGGCACATCAGAGTCCTTAAGGCTCGCGCTCGTCTCCGTCAACAGCACCGCATCCGCTCTCTCAATGTCGCGAGGATTAAATAGATCATGTTCAAAAAAACTAACGGAAAGAACCTAGTTGGTGTCGATATCGGGTCCAGCTCGATAAAGGCAGTTGAGCTGCTCAAGAAGGGCAGCGCTTACCACCTCGTCAACCTGGGATTCGAGAATTTATCGCCGGACACGGTGGTCGACGGTCAGATCATGGAGCTCAACAACGTTTCAAACGTCATCACCAACATCTTTACCGAGCACCAGATCAAGACGACCAGAGTCGCCGCCGGCGTCAGTGGCCACTCAGTGATCGTCAAAAATATTGTGCTGCCGCAGATGAGCGAAGATGAGCTTCGTGAGTCGTTCAGCTGGCATGCGGAAGAACACATTCCGTTCGACATCTCCGACGTCAACCTGGACTACCAGGTGACGAGCAGCTCATCGGAAGCGTTGAATGTGCTGCTGGCCGCGTGCAAGAGCGACAAGATTGCAAACGTCAAGCAAGCGATTCAGTTGGCGGGCAAGCAGCCTGCCGTGATCGATGTGGACACGTTCGCGCTGCAGAATTGTTATGAAGTGAACTACCAGCCGAAGGCCGGCGAAGTTGTTGCCTTACTCAACATCGGCGCCTCCACCATGAACATCAACATCATGAACGGCAACCGTTCGGTGTTTGCCCGTGATGCTTCAGTGGGTGGCAACCAATACACCAGCCTGTTGCAAAAGGAATTGGGTTTGACGTTTGACCAGGCGGAAGCAGTGAAGCGTGGTTATCCGTTACCCGAAGGCATCGAGGCCCGTCCCATCCAACCGATTATCGAAACCGTCTCTGACATTCTGGCACTCGAGATTCGCAAGACGATGGATTTCTATCGCGCGACCGCCGAAGAGAGTGAACAAGCCATCCAGAAGATCCTGATTGCCGGTGGCAGCTCCAAGTTGCCGGGACTCCCGGACTACCTGGCTAAGCGTTTCGAAATTCCAGTTGAGCTTTTCGATCCGTTCCGTCAGATCGAAGTTGACGGTAGAAAGTTTGACCCTGATTACATGAAAGAGATCGTTCCTGATATGGCAATTGCCGTCGGTCTCGCCTTGAGAGGAGTGGAAGCGGCATGATCAAAATTAACTTGCTTGAATCAGTAACGGATCGCCCGACTGGCGCGGCTATGGTGGAAGCCAAGGTCGCAACGCCATTCGTGCA
>JBKPNP010000238.1:0-3586 GCA_046732775.1 Acidobacteriota bacterium | reverse complement strand
TCGATAAGTCTCGTAGCTCCTTACGCTGTGGGGCAGCTGGACTTCTATGATCGGCTGGCGCCCTGGCAGTCTGACTGGCAAAGTCTGGCGCGAAACAATGGCGAAGGACTAATCGTCGCCGATGCGGAGGGTGCCGCGGTTGGGTATGCGCTTTTCAAGAAGACATCCGACGAGCAGGGCGGGATAAGGGAGATCGTGTTACATCAAGCCGTTGCCAAACGGGAAACGGACGCCGACGCTGTCATTGCGTGCGCGTTGCGGGCTGTCTTTGCGCCTTTCGATATGGAATGCCGGCGTAAGACTTACAACCTCATCATCCGCAACGAAAGCATGAGTGCCCTGTTCCGCGACGCCGCATTTCACCCGTTCATTCAACAGGTGCACATGGTGCGACGCTTCTAAGGTTCATCGGAGATCGCCGCGGCAGCGGCGATCGTCATGAAATGTCCGACAAGCTTCAGCTTGTCGACCAGAGCGACAAACCTAAAGTATGTCGGACATCTCGCTTACCTCCCGAACCGCGATGCAGTCAGCTGCACATCAGCCCGTGCCCAGGCCTTCTTGAATCTCGCCTCCACGAGCGCAGCGTCGTCGTTCTTGCCTTGCGCTTTCAAAGCCTGCATCAAGCCGTAAAGCGACCAGCCGTTTTCGCGATTGCGGCGCAGGTCTTCCCAGTAAACTGTTTCAGCCTCAGGCGCGCGATTCGCGGCCAGCAGTATCGCCCCCAGCGCCTGGCGCGGCGGGTAGTGAAACTCTGCCGGCTCGGTGTAAACCAGTGCGTCTTCCAAACGCACCGCGCGTTCGAGATGAGAGACTCCCTGGTCGTAGTCCTTTTTCGCCGCCGCTATTTCACCAGACAAAACTTCCTGAGCGATCGAAAGCACCGCATGACCGGTGTTAGGTGAAAACAAAGGCTGGTCGAGCGAAGCGTCCTTCAAAGTCTCCGTCAATTTCGCTAGCTCCTGTTCGGCCTCGCTCGTTTGACCCTTGCCGAGAAACGCAGTGCCGCGGGCGTAATGCCACTGGCCGCGCAGGTACGCGCTGGTGTCAGGCGGTTCCGGCTCCGCCAACATTTCGTCCCACTTGCCAAAGCGGGTTAAGGCAAAGTAAGGCACGACGCGAAAGCCTGCGAGTAACGGCACCGCTTTTAGCGTTGCATCATCAACTCGTGAAGCTGTCTTGCGTGCCGCCTCAATTGCGAGCTTGCTGCGGCCGTCGGCAGTCGCGGCAAACCACAGGAAGTGCAGGTTGTGCGGATAGTAGGCCATCGGGTAGAGGCCCTGCGCGCGACACTGCGAGATGTAGTCTTCGTCCGCGGCGATCGCGAGCTCGTTGCTGCGCGCCGCATCGGCATAGCGGCCGACGCGCTGATAGATGTGCGCCGGCATGTGCACCATGTGCCCGGCAGCGGGCATTAAGGTGAGCAAACGATCTGCTGCTGGTTCTGCCTTGTCAGCCGCATAGGCCTCCATCAGGTGAATGTAAAGATGCAACGCGCCTGGATGGTTGGGATTCTGAGCGATCACTTGTTCCGTGAGCTTGACGATTTCCGAGGTGCGGTCATAAGGCGTGCCGTCGCGCGTCCAGTAACCCCAGGGGCGCAAGTCCATTACAGACTCAACGTAAAGCATCGAGATGTTCTGGTCGTTGGGAAATTGCAAATGCACTTTCCGCATGGCATCGGCGTAAGCGATGTCGCGCGCTTTGCGATCTTCGGCACGGCCGGAATAGCGTTGCGCGAGCGCGTCGATCAGCGCCTGCTCGCTGGGCGAAGCTTTCGACTTTAGCGCGATGGCTTTTTGAATTACTTCGAGCGCTTTCGGCTCGCTTGCCGGGTCCATCGGCGCGTTGATGTTTGGGCCGAGCGCGAGTGCTTCACCCCAATAAGCAATCGCCAGGTCCTTATCGAGTCGCGCCGCTTCGCGGTACGCGCGGCCTGCTTCCGCGTGATTGAACGCGTAGGAAAGATTCAGCCCCTGATTCATGAAGAGCTGCGCCTGCGCGTTCTTCGTGGAAACGGGGAAGGTGTGACTGCCAAGCTTTTGTAGACGTGGAGCGATGGCTCCTGTCGGCGAAACGCCTTGCTGAGCCGGCTCTTTGTAGTGAACGTGGCCGCTCGGCGACTTCTCCTGGGCGAAGATGTTAAGGGTTGGTACGAAGCAAACAACAAGGGTGACAAAAGCGAGTCTTGCGAATTTCATCGACGTATCCTCTCTGAAAAGCTTTTCGCCTATCTCAGCGATGGTTGAATGGCGCGGCTGCGCGGAAGCTAACAGCCTCCGTTATGACGGCCCTATAGAGATTACGTGACTTCGGGTGCCGGCATTTTATAGCAAAGCATTCATATGATCACGCGTATTTGGAGGGCGAAAAGGGCCAGTCCGCGGAGCGGACGTTGGCATATCCCAGGATCAAGGTAAACGTAATGATCGAGCCGTGACGCGGGCGACAGGCCTTCGCGATCAACGGTCTGTCGCCCGCTCCGCGGGCTCCGCGATTTGTTTGGGGTGGATCCTGGGGCTTACGCCCCAGGCTTTACGCTATCGCCTGCTCCGCAGGCTCTGCTCTGTCCTCATGTCCCAGGCTTTACGCTATCGCCTGCTCCGCAGGCTCTGCTCTGTCCTCACGTCCCAGGGTTTACGCTATCGCCTGCTCCGCAGGCTCTGCTCTGTCCTCACGTCCCAGGGTTTACGCTATCGCCTGCTCCGCAGGCTCTGCGAGGATCCGCGGGCTGGCTAACGAATCCCCACAATTACCTTGTTGCTAGTCGCTCCCCGCAGGCTGACGCTCACCAGGACATCGCCAGAGGCGGGCAATCCGTTCGGCAATCTCACGTTCACCTGCGTCAGCCAATCAAAGCCCGGTACCTTTCCGACCGATTCAACCACGAGCGGATAGATCGCGTGCGCGGAGTCTTCAGCCTGGGCTGTAACCACCGAAATGCTTTCGCCCGGGCTTAGTTCCAAACCGGTGGCAAACATCATCACGCGTGTACGTTGATCCAAACTAAAGTTCAATAGCGTTGACGGCGGAAACGGATCGCGAATGAAGTTGACGGAGTCTAAGGCTATCGCTCGATTCGTATTCTCTTCCGTCAGCAATGTGGGTGGCGAAGTCGTATTCGGCGCGATCGTGAAGTTCGAGGGCGAGATATTAAAGAAGATGTTGCCGACGGCTTCGACCTTAATGCGCGCCGAAGAAGTTGGCGTGTTGGGTACGGTGATTGTCGCGGTGCCGTTGTTCGCTATGGCGGAGGCGAGCGTGAACGGGAAACTGTTGCCGCCATCAATCGAAAGCAGCAGGCGTACGGTCGCGCAGTTGATCGGGGCACTCGACGTGTTGGCAACGTTCCAGTTAACGGTTTGAGTTGAACCGGCGGTCCAGCTTGTCCCCGGTTGCGACACGACAAACGGGCCGCTGCTCGAGACCACGTTAACGTGCATAGCGGCGGCATTCACGCCGCCGGCGCCTGCATGGTTGTCGCGTACGGTGACGCGAAAAGTCATTGTCCGATTGGTGATGGGAAGGGATTCGCCGAACGTCGGGGTGCCGGACAAGATGTCCGACAACTGCGGAAAGCTTCGCG
>JBKPNP010000237.1:0-5865 GCA_046732775.1 Acidobacteriota bacterium | reverse complement strand
CCATTTACGTGGTCGCTGACAAAAGACAAACCCCAATCAAGTGGCCGCACAAGGCGGTTATTGTCCCGCTCGTGGTGCGCGCGTTCGCGCCCGTGCATGAATGATTTCCACAAAACTCGATAAACCTCTAAGGCTAAACTGACTCGCTCGTTTGCGCCCGGTTCGGAGCCAAACTCGCAAACGGGACGTCACATTAGAAGTGGGCAATCCTAAAGGCGGTTGCGCTGCAGAGCAAGCGACTGGAGCGCAAGCGTCCCGCTTGCGGTGAGTTTCGTTAAGCAGCAACCGGGGACGGTTGCGCTTCGGTCTGAGAAAAAGGCCGCCCGAATTGCTTCGAGCGGCCGGTAAAGGTAGACGAGGCTAACAGGCACGGCCGCGCCGCGCCCTCATGCTCAGCGGTTAAGCGTCTTGGCTTTAGCGATGTTCGAGTAGCCGGAGTTTACGGTCCCGTTTGTACTACGAACCCGGTGACGATAGAACGTGTTATTGGCGAGCCCCGTATCGCTGTAGGACGTAACGTTCCCGCCCACCGAAGCAACTTGCGCGAAATTCGAGCAGTTGTTTCCGGCGCAGCGTTCGATCAGCACCGCCGTTTCATTCCCACCGCCATCCGTCCAGCCCAGATTTATCTGACCAGCCGAAGCCGGCGTTGCCGTCAAATTAGTCGGTGTGCCTGGCGCCGGGGGCGGAGTTGGAGTGGGAGTTGGCGTTGGCGTTGGCGTGGGAGTCGGTGTGGGCGTCGGCGTAGGTGATCCCCCACAACCCGGGAACTTGAACGAGCCGATCCGGGTGCGCCAGGCGAAGCTCGTGGTCGTCGCGTAGTATTCCGTCGTGTACCAGAAAGTACAATCGTCGACTGGATCGACCGTCATGTCGCTGTAGTCGCCCCAGCGGTTCGAAGTGCCGGTTTGGCTGCCTGTGCCTGAAAACATTGTGACTTCAGCCTGCGGCAGCGTGTTAAGTGGATCGCCTGCGAGCCGACCGGCGTAGCGAATCTGCGGGTTAATAGAACCACTCGAAGCACTATAGCCGACCGCCAGGTTGCCTTGTTGGTCCATGGCCGCGCTGCCCATCCAGCGATGGGTAGTGTCGGGTTGGTAAGTGCCCTGCTGAAACACCGACACCGGTCCCGAGGTGACGTTTCGTATCTCGAACCAGCGTGGAGCGGCGATGGAGTTTGAGTTAACGGTAAAGTTGCCGACGGTGGACTCATGGCCATCCGGGAAGAAGCGCGTGGCCAGGCGGAACATCAGCCGGTCCCCGATCGCATCCAGCAACGAACTGGTTCCCAACTGAGGCACGCCGCCGCTGCGCACGGTAAACCCAGCCGAAGCCGGGCTGGCAAATAAAGTGAACGTAGAGTTGAGTGGCGTCGCGAAATCCACATGGAAGTGGAAGATGCGGAAACTGCCGCCACCGGGAAATTCAATGAACGATGCGGGAGCGCCAGCCGGCGGTAGGATTGAACCGTCGAGATCCGCTGGTAGATAAACCTCTTCAGTCGGGCCGCCGGTCAGGCCGGTGGTGATGTAGGTCGCCGGTTGACCCGCGAGCATCTTCGCGCGATCAAATGCGAATGGTTGTGGCCCCAGGAACAGAGTTCCGGAAGAATTGAAGACGTTCATGCTCATGTAGTAAGCATCGGGCCAAACACCAAGGTGCGGGTAGTCGAAGAAGTTGCTGCCGAGATGAAAGCCGTAACGGTTCCAACTGCCGGTCGCATCGCTGGTAGTTGATACGGCAATGCACTCGTCGGTCGGCACGCTGGCTCCCGCGAACTGGGTAATCACCCAGCGGTTCGCCAGTTGGTCATAAAGCACCACCGGGTCGCCGTCGCCCGCGGTTTCGCACGGGCCATTGAAGCCGTTCCAAATCGTAGTGATGCCAACCGGACCGAGCAGGGAAGCACCGGTCGCTTTATCGAAAACCTGCAAGCCTTCGTTCACCATCTGAACATACTGCGTCGCACCGACTTCGCCGTTGGTGTCCGGCGGTGCGCAGTTGCAGGCAACACCGGGAAAGCCAATGCCGTTAAAGCTCAGAATCGTGCTCGGCATATTCGCGGCCATCAGATTTTCAAAACTGAAGCTGCTTTGAACCACCGGGTCAGCGGCGTCTCTGTGCTTGTTCGGAATGTGTGGGTTCTCGTTTTCGTGAACCGCTTTAGGAACCAGCGGGTGCGGCTTTATGTCGCGCAATGGCTTTGAAGTGTCGTTGTGATAGGAAGCAACGACTGAAATGTCAGCCCTTTGATCCTGGCTATTGCCCTGGAGTGGCAACTCAGAGACGGTCAGCTTATTGTCTGCCGCTTTGGCGCGTTTGGCCTCAATGATTCGCGGCAGCGCGATGACTGTTGTCAGCAGCAGCGCGACTGCAATAAAGATTATCGCTTTGGTCCTCAACTTCATTTCTTGTCCTCCCTAATCAAGCATATCAATGAAAAACGAAACGGTTTAGACCGGCGCGCGGTCTGCTGGCGAAGGGGAATTGTCGGGAGGCAAGACTCCAACGTTTGCCGAAGCCGGTACAGAGTTCCAGTTTGGTTGTGACTAACTAACAACGTCAACGTGAACTCCGTACCGCTTCATGGCACTTCCAGGTGCGCGGGTTATTAAGCTCGCGCGCTTTCGTTTAATTGCACGTGCTCAGCTTAAACGAATGGATATAGGTGGTCCAGTTGTAATTTCCGTTGGACGGAATGTACTCACCCGTAAACACCATTTGGCAGCCGTCGACCGGATCGACGCTGATGGTGCTGTAATCACCCCAACGCGCCAGCGTGGTAGTTTGCGAACCGGGACCAACCAGAATGTTGGTCTCGTTGCCCAATGTTCCCAGCGGGTCGGCAGGTCCGCGATAAGCATAGCGGATGCTCGGCTTAATTGAGCTGCTGGAGACATTGTAGCCGATGGCGATGCCGCCGGTTTTGTCGATTGCCGCGCTGCCCATCCAGCGATATTCCGAACTCGGCGAGAACGTTCCCTGTTGTCGCACGACCGGTAAGGCGCTGGCCAAAGTTTGGCCGGTAGCGTTGGTCAATTCATACCAGCGAATCGCACTGACGCCGCCGGTGGCCACCGAGTGGTTGATGACGAGCGCTTCACGCGTTCCCAGGTTGCGGTAACTCAAACGATACATCAGACGATCCGCAAGCGAATCGAGTAGTTGTGTCGTGCCCTGTTGCGGAATGCAAGCGCCGCCGCCGCAGGCACGGCTGAACGCCGCCACGCCGGCCACCGTTGACGGTCCGGTAAGGGTCCCGGTTCCCGCGCTCCAATTCACCGAGTATCTCCAAAACTGTAGTGCGGTGCTGGAGATGCTCAGAAGCAAATTCGGAGAACCCGCAGGTGGCAGTGTTGTGCCTTCAAGATCTGAGGGTTCCAGGCTCGCTGCCGCAGTTGTTAAGGCACAGATTTGACGGGCAGACGCGCCGATCAACATCTTGTCGCGTTCGTACGCGCAGACGTTGTGACCGCTGAAGCTGTGACCGCTTTTGAACATGTTGTAGGTGATGTAATAACCATCCGGCCAAACTCCCATCTTGGGATAGTCGTTGAAATCCCGGTTGAAGGAGTAAGAGTAACGATAGTAACTACCGGTCGGATCCGGACTCGTCGAGACAGCGACGCACTGAGTGTAGGGCGTTGCGGAAACGGCAAACTGCGTCAGAATCCAGCGGTCGGCCAGCTGGTCATACTGCACAATCGGATCGCCGTCGTTATCGGTTTGGCAACGACCGCCAAAACCCTGCCATACGACGTTGCCCTGTTTCGGGAAGCCTGCTACCAGGTTGAACGCAGTGATTTGATTATTCGCATCGCGCGTCAAGGTGTAAATCGAGTAGCGCAGGTTAACCCATTGCACGTAGTGATTCGGACCGAGGTCGCCGGTGGTGTCGGGTGGTGCGACGCGGAAACTTGGATCGACGGGTGTACCTACCGTACCGGCTTTCGGCAATGCCAAAGCCGATGGCGCGCCCACGCTTCTTTCCGCCAGAGGATCGATTCCGGCCGGATTGGTGTTGCCTACCGGCTGCGGACGGCCGGGTTCGAAGTCACGCCCGCCGCGAGCGGACTCTGGACGGTCTCCGCGATCAAACATCTCGCGCAGCGGTTTTGATTTATCGAAGTGCACCGGCGCGCTAACTTCGCCGCGGTGTTCGATTGCCTGGTCAGGCAGTGAATTGTTGTTTTGGCTGTAGGTGGACAGGGGCGAACTCGCCAGACAGAGAGTCAGTAAGGAAAAAATACTCAGACTTTTTCTCATTTCTATCCTTTCGAAGATAAGGGCTGGTTAATACAAATCCCCCGGGAGTGAGAGAGTGTGTTGTCACGCGTTGATGAGAACGCGTTGCTCTTTATGGGAGCAGCTATAGTTTGCAGCGTACGCAAATTTACTTTTTTCTTGAACCCTTGACACCAAGGTGTGTGTTGAGCGGAGGGCAGTATATTACTTTTCTACGGATGACGGTAGTAGTAGTGAGGCGCTGAAATCTTGTTTTTGTGTTGCACTGGCCGAAGCAGCACGCTGGTCTTATTTAGAGAGTGTGAATAAACGGCGCGCCATCGCGGGGAGCAGCCGGCTGGTTCTTACCACTGAGCCGGTCGTGAAGTTCGAGGCGAGGCCGCTAAACAAGCGGCGGGCGGGCATTGAATAGCGAAACCACCAGACGTCCGGGACGAACGAGAACCGGTTTACGTGAATGTGCTGCGGATGAACTAACTCCAGCAGACCCATGCGGCCGTGAGTCGTTCCGTAACCGCTTTGCTTCACGCCACCCCAGGGAGTTTGAGCGATGCCATGCGTATAGACGACTTCGTTGACCATTACGGTTCCCGCTTCAATGCGTTCGGCGAGCTGCCGGCCGCGGGTGATGTTTCGTGTCCAGACGCTGGCAGTTAACCCGTAGACACTGTCGTTCGCTAGGGCGATCGCCTCGTCGTCGTTTGCAAACGTCATAATCGGCAGGATCGGGCCAAACGTTTCTTCGCGCATGATCGTCATGTTCTGATCGACATCTGTCAGCACCGTGGGTTCATAAAAGAACCCGTTCTGGTCGGCGCCACGGTAGCCGCCGGTGAGCACCTTTGCACCGCGCGCCGTCGCCTCGTCCACGTGTTCTGCGACGATGGACAATTGACGCTCGTTTGACATTGCGCCCACGTCGACACCCTCTTCGTTGCCGGCCCCCTGCTTGAGCGCCTTCGTTTCGGCAACCACGGCTTCAATGAACTGCGATGCGATCGTCTCATGAACGTAGCAACGCTCGACGGAAGCGCATGCCTGACCGGAATTCGCAAATGCTCCCCAAACAGCCGCACGCGCCGCGTTGGCGAGATGTGCATCCTCGAGCACGATCATCGGATCTTTTCCGCCTAACTCGAGCACAACCGGCGTCAAGTATTTGGCAGCCGCTTGAGCCACGCGTTTGCCAGTGGCCACGCTGCCGGTAAACATGATCTTGTCCACCTGAGCGTCGATTAGAGCCGCGCCGGTTGAGCCGTCGCCGGTCATGACGTGCAACAAGTCGGCCGGCAGCCCGGCACGCGTGAATAGATCGGCAATCTTCAACGCGATCAACGGCGTCAGTTCGCTTGGCTTCAAGACGACGGCATTGCCGGCCATCAAAGCCATCACCACTTCATCTGCGGGAGTTGCGAGCGGGAAATTCCAGGGCGAGATAATGCCGATCACTCCGAGCGGTCGGAACACGATTCTGGATGAGCGCCCCATCAAGCCATACTGGCCGATGTCGATCTTCTGCGGACGCAACAGCTCTTCGCTGGCGTGCGCGAAGTAGTGCATGGCATCGAGCGTCGGCACGATTTCCATGGAAAGCGCTTCAGCCACGGGCTTGCCGGTTTC
>JBKPNP010000236.1:0-1778 GCA_046732775.1 Acidobacteriota bacterium | reverse complement strand
CGCCCGCGCGCATAGCTGCCACGGTCGTGGTGCTGTCGCTCATCGCCGCGTTCGGAATTTCAAGTTGCAGTTCGAGCGACGAACGCCACACCAATCCGCCGCCGCCGAGAGTGACCGTCAACAGCAGCCAACCAAACGCGCCCCGGAACGTGCCCCCGCCCGCCATGACCACTTTGCCGCCGGGTGTGGTTGAGGCTGAGCTTCGCGCCGTTTCAGGTGCGCCGATCAAACTCTCGAGTTACGCGGGAAAAGTTTTGCTGGTTAATTTGTGGGCTACCTGGTGCGGTCCGTGCCGGCAGGAAACGCCGGAACTGGTAAAGCTTCATAAAGAGTTTCACGCGCAGGGATTGGAAGTGGTCGGATTATCTACTGAAGACGCAGACGATTCTGCCGACAGCGTGCGCGAGTTTGTTCACAACTACAACGTGGATTATCGAGTGGGTTGGTCTGGCCAGCAGGTCGCGATAGCGTTGATGCAGGGCCGCGACGCAATACCGCAGAGTTTCATAATTTCACGCGATGGCCGCGTCGTGAAACGCTTTATCGGGTTCAACCCGCTCAGCACTCCCGACCAAATACGCGCTGCGATACAAGAAGCGCTGAACCAAAAAAGCGCAGCCGACTAGTCAGTCTTGATCGGCTTTGTGGTTGCGCTCGCGCTCCGCTTCTTCAACCAGGCGCTCGCCTTCATTCGCTAATTCCGGGTCTTGTAAACCGTCGGCGACTTGCTTCTTCGCTTCGCCCTTTAGTCGTTTCATCTCTGCTTCGACTCGATCCTCAATTTGATCAATCGGAGCAGGCTCCCCGGTTTCGCTCTGGCTTAGGACGTGGTCTTTGTCGATCCCCATGCTGACTCTCCATTTAGAACGGCCCGAATTGTTTTTACTGCGCGTGCAAATCAGTCTAACGAAAGTCGCAGGTTGTTGCCAGTAGCCGCTTCGAACTTTGCGCGCAATCTGACCGATACTGGGTACAGCCCTAGTTTCGATTCTTCTCTGTGCTACCTCGGTGAACTCTGTGTCTCTGTGGTGATGAAAGTTAGGCAAATACTCACCACCGAGACACAGAGAACACGGAGGAGGCACAGAGGATTTGAAATTAGGTCGCTACCCGATACTGCGATTGCCTGACCTGCCTTAAAGGTTTAGACTGACCCCCGTTAATGGCATTTCTCTCTTCAATCAGATTAGTTCGCGTCGCGCTTTCTCTAACCGTTGCCCTGTGGATGGCCGGTGCCGGCTGCTTGCTGGGTTGCGGAAACATGAGTGCGATGGCCGCCGCTCCAGAGCTGGACGCGACGGTCGTGGTTGCCGGCAATGACAGCTGTGCCGCCATGCACGGTCACGATTGTTGTGCCAGGCGGACCGGCAAGGCTGCTCCGCAACCTTCGTCTCCGGACCGCCTTGCAAATGAAGAAGTCAGCGCCGTGGAAGGTGACGGCATTTCTTCGCGCGCCATGGATTGTCCGATGGCGGTTAATGCCAGCGCCGCTCTTTCAAAAGTTCAAAACGATGACACGAGCGTGGCGCTGTTGCCCGCGGCAGGTGAAGCTATTGCGCCTGCAAACGAGCAGATCCGCGCGCTCGCGCCGCCGCTCCGCTTACCTAATCGCGGTCATACCTACCTGCGCTGCTGCGTCTTTCTAATTTAAGAAACTCGAAGGCAGACGTCTGTCTGTCACTCCCCGTTGCAGGCTGCAAAGTCTGTGTTCATGGCGCATCAGTGCGTTTACCGATGCGCACCGTAATCATTTCAATTTGGATAGGAGAATACGATGA
>JBKPNP010000235.1:0-3014 GCA_046732775.1 Acidobacteriota bacterium | reverse complement strand
AGTGATTCCTGAATCTCCGGCGTTTCCTCCTGGTCAGTCGGCATCTCGTGGATTAAGGCGCCGCCTGAACTCTTCGAAAAGATCAGCTTGTGCGTGTACTCGTCGAGGTCAATGTGTACCAGGTCACCGAGTCCGATTTGGGCCGTGGCCACGAGATTCGAAAGCGGGTAGACCAGGAAACGCTCTACCGACCGCTTGAGATGACGTGCGCCGTATTTGAAATCCAGACCTTCCTGCAGCAGCGTATCTTTCGCAGCATCCGATAACTGGAACACAAACTTGGTACCCGAAGACTGCATGATGCGATCCTGCACCGCCTGAAGCTCCAGCTCGAGAATTTGTCGCAGGTGGTGTTCTTTCAGCGAACGGAAGACAACCACTTTGTCGATGCGGTTCATGAACTCGGGCGAAAACTTTCGTCGCGCCGCCTCAACCGCCGTGCGGTAAATCTTTTGATCTACTTCCGTGTCATTCGGATTCTTTGAACCCTTGCCGGGAGCGAAGCCAATGCCGCCCGAGATCAGTTCTGACATCTCGCGAGCGCCTAAATTCGAAGTCAATATCACCATGCAACGGGAGAAGTCGACGCGGCGATTGTCTCCCAGGGTCAGGGTGGCTTTGTCCAGAATGCCCAGCAGCAACTGCCACAGACTGTCCGAGGCTTTCTCGATCTCGTCAAAGAGAATCAGCGAGAGCTTCAAGTCGTCCGTGTGCATACGGTCGAGATTCTCTTGCGTCAACATCGGCGAGGTTTCGCGATGGCCGAGGTATCCCGGAGGGGAACCGATCAACTTCGCAATTTCGTGTGAATGCTGAAACTCAGCGCAATCGATTTTAACGATCGCGTTGGAGTCGCCATACAGCACTTCCGCTGCGGCTTCAATCACGCGAGTTTTTCCGGAGCCCGTGGGTCCCAAAAAAAGCATCGTGCCAATCGGCCGGTTTGGCGGGTTCATGCCGGCGAGAAATATCTGATAAAGGCCGCTCATGCGGCGGACGGCCCGCTCCTGCCCCACGATTCGAGCTGACAGTCGCTCTTCAAAGTCCTGGGCGCGCGGGCTCTTCTGATCCGGATCGAGGAAAACTGTTCCCATGGTTTTGTTCAATTTTTGAAGTTCCATATCTGAAATCATGATCGTCCTCCTCGCTGCGCGAGAGCGAATCAACTTTCGTTGAGCTCTCATCTGATCCGGCCCCTAGTGGCCGCATCCGTTAATGCAAGGAACGATCCGCTAACGTTATTGATGCATCGGTTTCAGGCTTCGTTCGCTTTTTTCGCCGAACGTGAAATTTCGACGTCTCGAAGACCGATGCTATATATACGACACGGACTTAAATGTCATCACAAAATATTGGATGACCGCGGAAAATGTGAAACTCGCAAAAGATATAGTTCGCTTAAAACGGCGTGACAAATCGTGTCAGAACGACAGTGCCAACTAGTGGTAGGACGGTTAGGCGCGAAGAGACGATTAAGCGGCTGCACCTTTTAACGCGAGCGGCCACCAAATCGTCTCTCATTATCGAAGCAGCGAGAAATGGGAGTTTGCGGTTTGCGTCAGTCGTAGTATTCGGCGCCAAGGTGGGTGATCAAATCTTCGCCACGCAAATAACGCAAGGTGTTTTTCAGCTTCATCAACTGAATAAACACGTCATGCTCCGGATAGAGACCCGGCGGCGTTTGCGGAGACTTGAAGTAGAAAGACAGCCACTCCTGAATGCCCTTCATCCCAGCGCGTTGAGCCAAATCAAGAAACAGCGCGAGGTCAAGCACGATCGGCGCTGCGAGGATCGAATCCCGGCAGAGAAAATCGATTTTGATCTGCATCGGATATCCGAGCCAGCCAAAAATATCGATATTGTCCCAGCCTTCTTTGTTGTCGCCGCGCGGCGGATAGTAATTAATGCGAACTACATGCGAAAAGTCCTTGTAAAGGTCTGGATAAACTTCGGGCTGCAGGATGTACTCGAGCACCGACAGCTTTGATTCTTCCTTCGTTTTGAACGATTCGGGATCATCCAGGACTTCGCCGTCGCGATTACCGAGAATATTTGTGGAGTACCATCCGTTGAGTCCGAGCATTCTCGCTTTCAAACCTGGGGCAATAATCGTCTTCATCAGGGTCTGCCCGGTCTTGAAGTCCTTACCGCAGATAGCGAGGTTGTTTTGTTCGGCCAACGCGCGAATTGCGGGAATGTCTACCGTCAGATTCGGAGCACCGTTCGCGAATGGAATTCCGGATTTCAAAGCGGCATAGGCATAGATCATCGACGGCGCGATCGACTTGTGATTGTCGCGCATGGCCTGTTCAAAACTCGCAAGCGTCTTGTGAACTGGATGCTGTTTAAGGAAAATTTCCGTAGAGGCCGCCCAGATCATAACCACGCGCGAACAACGATTCTTCCGCTTCCACTCGGCGATTTCGTCGATTAATTGTTCGGCAAGCTTGAACTTGTTCGGGCCGGTCTTCACGTTCGTGCCGCTCAGGCGTTTGACGTAGTTCTGATCAAACACGGCCTTCATCGGCTTAATTTTTTGCAATGGAGTTTTGAGTTGTAGAAGCAGATCCTTTTCCAGGACACCCGCGTGCATTGCCGCTTCGTACGCCGAATCTTCGAAAATGTCCCAGGCGCCGAAGACAAGATCTTCGAGTTTCGCTAAGGGAACAAAATCCTTAATCAAGGGCACACGATTATCGGTTCGTTTACCGAGTCGAATCGTGCCCATCTGCGTCAAACTTCCAACCGGTTGCCCAATACCTTTCTTAACGGCCTCAACGCCGGCAATGAAGGTGGTGCTAACCGCGCCGAGACCAACCAGCAGCACTCCTAGTCTGCCTTTAGGCTCAATAATCTCGGCGTCTTTGCGAACTGGCATTATCTAGTCTCCTATCGAATAAGTGTGCTGCGAATCATACAGATGAGAGCCCCCTCTGTCATCTGGAGGCGATTTTCACGAGGTTGGACTGCGGAGAAACAGGCGAGCAAGTGACGTTAACTGCCGGATCGCGCCC
>JBKPNP010000234.1:0-2686 GCA_046732775.1 Acidobacteriota bacterium | reverse complement strand
AGAAGCGATTTGCGCCGCCACCATTGCTAAAACGCATGGTGCTGGCAGGATTGTATGGCCGGAAGTCAGGCCGCGGATTCTATGATTATGCAGATCCGAAGAATCCTGTGCCGATGAAGCTTGTCTGAAGTTTCAAGTTCCAAGTTTCAAGTTTCAAGTTAGGGATTTTTGAGGTTGAGAGAGCGGAGCCGTGCCTCCGCTTTCTAGTCTTCTGATGGATTCTGAATCGATCAAACACGAACTGCAGGAATCGATTGCCATAGTGCGCCTCAATCGTCCTGAGAAGTTGAATGCGCTCTCGCCGGAGATGATTGCGAGGCTCAGCGAACTGTTTTCAAGGTTCGAAGAACAGCCCGATCTGCGCGTCGTGATTCTGACAGGCAGCGGAGACAAAGCATTTTGTGCCGGCACTGATATTTCGGAACTCGCTATCGCAGTTGAAAACGCAAAAGACATCGAACTCAACGCTCGCCGAATCTCCGAACGCGGTCAAACACTCTGCGACCTCATTGAGAACTGCGGCGTCCCGGTGATAGCGGCGGTGAACGGCATCGCCGCTGGTGGTGGCTGCGAGCTGGCACTTGCTGCTCATCTGCGACTCGCCGCGGAAGGCGCGCAATTCAGTTTGCCTGAGACAAAACTCGGTGTGCTTCCCGGCTACGGCGGGACCCAACGGCTGGCGCGCGAACTTGGCGAAGGACGGGCACTCGAGATCATGCTCACCGGAAGAAAGGTGAGCGCTAACGAGGCGCTGCAACTCGGTCTGGTAAGTCGCGTGACAAACGGAGCCGATTTGTTCGCCGAGGCAATGGCGCTCGCGAAAGAGATTTCCCAGCTCGCGCCGCTTGCAATCCGCGCGTGTCTCAAAGCGGTGATCGACGGACAGAGTTTGCCGCTCGCGGATGGGCTCGCGTTGGAGACGAAACTGTTTGTTGGCTTGTTCGAAACTGAGGATGTTCGTGAAGGCACCCGCGCGTTTCTGGAGAAACGTAAGCCGGTATTCAAAGGCGAATAGCAAAGTTGAGTTGTCTCGCTACCGCTCCGGGTTCTGCACGTATTGCGGAACCGCGCCTTTTTGCAAACCGCGAGCGATAGCGAGCGGATGCTAGACACATGTTTGAAATTCGCATCAGCTTAAGAGCCATGGACTTGCAGCATCCCGTCGATGCCAGACTCGTGTTTGGAAACTTCGTTAAGCACTTGCGCGCATTGAATTGCAGCATCCCGTCGGATGCCAGACTCGTGTTTGAAAACTTCGTTAAGCTTGCGCGGGTTGAATTGCAGCATCCCGTCGCTACCGCTCCGGGTTCTGCAGTGTTGCGGAACCGCGAGCGATAGCGAGCGGATGCTAGACACATGTTTGAAAACTTCGTTAAGCACTTGCGCTCGTTGAATTGCAACATCCCGTCGCTACCGCTCCGGGTTCTGCACGTATTGCGGAACCGCGAGCGGTAGCGAGCGGATGCCAGACTCGTGTTTGAAAACTTCGTTAAGCACTTGCGCGCGTTGAATTGCGGCATCCCGTCGCTACCGCTCCGGGTTCTGCAGCGTGCTGAGTCACTTACTTGATGCTCCGAAACGCTTCACCTATACTGCGAATTGCCTCCGCACTAACACGGCACCGCTTGAAAGGTAACTGATTCGCTGTTGCAGCCAGTAATCCACGAAGGACACCTTAATGGCCGAGGATTTCGTTTCGCGATTGTCGTCAGTCGTTGGAACGACTTCATCAGCTCTCGTCTGCTCGAGGGAGCGCTGGACGCGCTCGAACGCCTGGGCGCTGACGAAAAGCAGGTTCAGGTTTTCAAAGTGCCTGGCGCATTTGAAATTCCGCTGCTGGCTTTGACCGCTGCCGATTCAGGAAAGTTTGACGCGATCATTTGTCTCGGTACAATTATTCGCGGTCAAACTCCGCATTTTGAATACATCACGGGCGAAGTCACACGCGGCATCGGCGAAGCAGGTTTGCAAACCGGGGTGCCGGTGGTTTTCGGAGTGGTGACGGCCGACACAGTTGATCAGGCAATCGATCGCGCCGGGGTCAAACTTGGCAACAAGGGGTTTGAAGCCGCGACCACCGCGGTTGAGTTGGTAAATTTGTACAAGGCAGCATTTGGAGAACGATGAACGATGAACGCGGAACGATGAAACGAAACCTTCATCATTCATAGTTCATAATTCATCTTTGAGTATTATGGGTTCCAGGCGTAAGGCGCGTGAGTGCGCCTTGCAAATGCTCTTTGCGGCTGATTTCGCCGAGGCGGTCCCGGAAGAGGTTTTGAAAACCTACTGGGCCGAGTTGGGCGATACCGACGTCGAGCAGACGGCGCGTGAATTCGCGACGCGGCTCGCCGCCGGAACGCTTTCGCAGCTCGAGAGTCTTGACGAGCGCATCCGTTCGCGCGCTGAACACTGGCGCATCTCGCGCATGGCGATCGTCGATCGCAACATTCTGCGCCTCGCCGTCTATGAGTTCCTGCACGAACCAACCCCTCGCACTGTAGCCATCAACGAAGCGCTGGAAATCGCCCGCCGCTTTTCAACCTACGAAGCTACCCAGTTCATCAACGGCATTCTCGACGCCATCAAACGCGACCTCGATGAACAACAACCTCAGCAACACGTGAGCAGCGAAGATTCCGAACAAGAAACCGAAACGGTGGAAGAAGAAACTTAGTTTCGAGTT
>JBKPNP010000233.1:0-1281 GCA_046732775.1 Acidobacteriota bacterium | reverse complement strand
ACCGGTGCAGTCAACACTTAAACGTTCCGCGTGGTCGTGCAGACGTTGCCAATGCCGCGACCACATGAATGGTTTCTGATTATGAATGGCGACGGTGGTGAAGACGCCACGGCCGTAGAGCATGGCCGAGGACACGGGTGCGACGCGCGCCTTCGTCGCTTCCAGCATGACTTTGTTGAGATAGATAACGGGATGCACAGGTTAGAACCGACAGCCTGCGGAGCAGGCGTTAGCATAAAGCCTGGGGTGAAGCGGAGCGAACCCCAGGGATTAGCGAAGCGACAATTCGGAGCTCGGTAACGAGCGACAGCGCCGGCATCAACGGAACGAAACGTCTGCCGCCCGCGTTCGCGGGCTTCGTCGTACTGGTGATTACTTCCCTGGGGCTTACGCCCCAGGCTACAAGCTCGTCGCCTGCTTCGCAGGCTGGTTCATTCTTTTCCCGCGGCCATCGCTTCAGCTTCAAGTTTTTTCCCGAGTGCGGAACGCCAGACGCGTTCAGCCTCGGCAACCTCAACCGCGACCACTTCTTCTCCAGCTCGCGCAATGCGCAACCTGGTCCCACCAACGCTTCCGAGGACTGTCAGCGGACAGTTCTCACGCGCAGCGAGTTCCTCAATCGCCTGCAAAGATGATTGCGGAAAACTAAGAATTATCCGCGATGGCGACTCACTAAATAGCGCGAGTTCGGCAGAATCGGCCGCGGCGGCGGGTTCGTTGAGCGAAACTTCCGCGCCGATGGCGGCATGATTCAGTGATGAAAAACAGCATTCGGCCAATGCGACCGCCAGTCCACCGTCGGAACAGTCGTGAGCCGAAGCGATCAAGCCGGCCTCGGCTGCTTCGAGACAAACTGTTTGCACGGCACGCTCGCGCGCCAGATCGATGCGCGGCACAGCACCGCTCGCGATCATCTCTTCCGTAGTGACACCTTCGATGGTTGCCGCATACTCGCTCAACGAAATATCGTCGGCCGTCGTGCCCAGCAGCACAATCACATCGCCCGCGTCTTTAAATCCCGGCTGAACCACCCGGCGCACATCTTCAACGAGCCCGATCATTCCGATTACCGGCGTGGGCAGAATTCCGCGTCCTTCAGTTTCGTTGTAGAAAGACACGTTGCCGGAAACCACCGGGGTATCGAATGCGCGGCATGCTTCAGCCATGCCGTCAATAACTTCGGAGAACGACCACATCACTTCCGGCTTCTCCGGCGAGGCGAAGTTAAGACAGTTCGTCACCGCCAGCGGCCGCGCGCCCACACAAACAACATTGCGTGCG
>JBKPNP010000232.1:0-1119 GCA_046732775.1 Acidobacteriota bacterium | reverse complement strand
GTAACGAATCATTTGCGCGCGAGTTTTTTGAACAGGTCGAAAGTTGGCGGGCACAAAATCCTCTCGGTCTGGGCCCAAACTGGTCGTGCGCGATGGAAGTTTCGCTGCGTGCGATCAATTTGCTGGCGGCGTTTTCGTTATTCCGGAATTCGGGACCCCTCAACGAAGAACGCCTACTCAAACTGTTGACGATGTTTGAGCAGCATGGTGCTCACATTCGTCGCAACCTGGAGTTCACTCACCTCGCCACCAGCAACCATTATCTTTCCGACGTTGCCGGGCTCTTATGGCTTGGCATCATGTTGCCGGAACTTGAAGCCGCGCGCGCTTGGCGCGATTGGGCTTTGCCGGAGCTGCTGCGTGAAATGAATAAGCAGATCCTGCCTGACGGCGCCGACTACGAAGGCTCGACCGGCTATCACCGTTTTGTGCTCGAGTTGTTTCTCTATTCGTTCGTGCTTTGCCGAGCGAATGGCATCGACATCAAGGAACGCTACTGGCAGAAACTGCGCTTGATGCTTGAATACCTGCGCACCTACTTGCGACCAGACGGTCGCGCGCCACTGATCGGTGACAGCGATGGCGGCCAGTTTCTGCCGCTCTTAAATCGTGACGCGGATGACCACGCCTATCTGCTCGAGCTCGGCGCCGCCGTTTTTGCGGATACAAAAGGCAGAAGATCGACGGAGGGTGCGCCGCAGGAGTTGTTGTGGCTACTTGGATCGGAAGCTGTGAGGCACCAGGAAAACTCCACGGAATCAGTCAAAGATTCCTCGCATTTTTTTCGTGATGCCGGCATCTGCGTTATGCGTCACGACGACCTCTATTTGTTGTTGAATGCGAACGGGCCGGAACGAGGTAGGCCGTCTTCGCATCGTCACAACGACAATTTGAGCATCGAGGTTTCTGCGTTTGGCCGCGCCTTCATCGTTGACCCGGGAAGCTTTGTCTACACCGCCGATCTTCATGAGCGCCACCTATTTCGCTCCACGGCGTATCATTCGACCGTGCAGCTTGACGACGCGGAACAGATGACCATTTCAGAAGCAACTCCGTTCCTGAACGGCGCCGAAGCGACGACGCGAATTATCGACTGGAGCCAATCGTCGGAAAGCGAAG
>JBKPNP010000231.1:0-5301 GCA_046732775.1 Acidobacteriota bacterium | reverse complement strand
ACAGATGATCGGCACCTCTCGCGAGACAGTCACCCGTTCGCTGAAGACACTGAAGCGCAAACAACTCATCAGTGGCAATGGGGAGGTGGTCATTCGCAATCGGCCGGCGCTGCTTCTACTGGCGCAAGGTAACTCAGCGTGAGTACCAGGGTGTTCGATCGTGTTGAAGCTGAATATGTGTGCCAACGCACAGACCCGAGACAATCAGAAACGTAGTTTATCTTGCTAAATGTGACGGGCATCACAGCATTCTCGACGTGATCCTCATTACGATTAGCCTTAAGCGAAAACTGGGTGGGTCCGGAATTCGACAGTCGGTTTATCCCAGGGAGTACTGTCAAAACTAACAGTTCCGCGATCACTAGCGGTCAGTAAACTTTAGTTGGCACGACTCGCGCACCGAGGGGACCGGATATTCAAGTTTGCCGATTGTAGTAAAGCAACTTGGCAAGCACCTTCATTCTAAGCAGTTATCTGCGGAGGCGGGAGCATTTGGCCCAGGGAGGCTGCGTTGTCGCTCACCAGAACCATCAAATTAACCGTCGTGTTGGCCACGCTAATTTGCGCGATCGTGTGGTTCCAGCCAAACAAAACTTCGCAAGCGATCGGTATCGATCTGTCTGACGTTGGTCAATCGAAGCCGGCCCAGGCGGATTCAGATTACGTGGGCAGCGAAACCTGCCAGGCCTGCCACGAAGAGCAGTTCAAAGCCTTCTCGCACACCTCCCATGCAGACCTAAACAAAATCAGCAGCTGGAAAAACAAAGTGACGGGCTGCGAGGCTTGTCATGGGCCCGGCAAGGCACACTCTGAAGAAGGCGATCCGACGAAGATCATATCTTTCAAGAACAAGTCATCGAAGGAGACAGCCGAGACCTGTCTCACCTGTCACGCCGGGAAGGAAGAGCACAACAACTTCCGTCGTGGCGAACACTGGCGCAATGACATCGGCTGTAGCGATTGTCACTCTGCCCACTTAGTTGCAACTGAAAAAAATGTGCCCGGTTCGATCACGCGTGTGACAGCGGCGAATGTTGAGAAGCCTGGCTTCGCTTCCATTCACCTGCTCCGGCGCGGGGAACCACAGCTTTGTATCGCTTGTCACAGCGAGGTCAAGGCCGCGTTCAACATGCCTTTCCATCATAAGGTTCTTGAAGGCGCGATGAAGTGCAGCGACTGTCACAACCCGCATGGTGGTTTTGAGCTCAAACAAACGCGTCTCGCTATCGGCGCCGACGCTGCCTGCATTAAGTGTCATGCCGACAAGCAGGGTCCGTTCGTTTATGAACACGCGCCTTTGAAAACGGAAGGCTGCGTCGCGTGTCACACGCCGCATGGTTCCGCCAATCCAAGGTTGTTGAGGTTCAGCGCGATTAACCAGTTATGCCTGACCTGTCATAGCGTGGCGCACGACGTTGGTGCGGTTGAGCCTGCCGGGCCGCAGCATAATCAAAACGCACAATACGGCAACTGCACGGCCTGTCACGTCAAGGTTCACGGCTCCCAATCGAGTCCGGTCTTCTTCCGTTAAGAGTCGCGGCCAACCGTGAGGAGGGCTCACGAGTGATGAAAAAGGAACTCAAACTGATGGTTCGGTTAACAGTTGTACTTACGCTGCTGCTGGCCGTTGCGAGCGCTCAGCAACCGTCGCCCTCACCGTCACCTGCGCCAAAGAAAGCTGAGGCGGAGGCGACGCCGGTAGAAGCAGGCGAAGATGCCGGTAACTATACGATCACCTCCAGCATTGAGATCGGTTATCGGGGAACAGCCGTCAGCGGCGATGCAAACAAATATCGCAGTGACCTGAACTACAGAACCGGACCGCGGCTCTTCGATTCCAGTTTTTTGGTGCGAGCAAAGGAAGGTAAAGGCACAATTTTCGATACGTTGCTGGTGACCTCAACCGGGTGGGGCTCGGACCCTTACAGTAACATTCGCATCAACGCCGAGAAGCCGGAGCTGTACCGGTTCAACGCCACCTACCGGCGCTTCAAATATTTCAGGTTTCTCAATAATCATGTGAACCCGAACTGGGTCTTTTCGCCGGCAAACTTCAGCGTGCCTCCCAACCCGGTAACCGGCTTGCACGGCTACAATACAAACACGGAGATGGGAGACTTCGACGTCACGATTCTGCCGAAGAATCGAACCATCCGGTTTAATCTAGGCATTTCACCGGAAAGATACGGCGGGCCGGCAAACACGAACTATCACGTGGGCGGCAATGAGTTCAGCCTGCTCTCAGAGCTGAGCTCGCGCGCGACGGACTATCGTGCCGGCGCTGATGGACAGTTGGGGCCGATCGATTGGTCATTCATGCAGGGACATCGTCGTTTCACAGACGACAGCGTAATCAGGTTGGGAAACACGCCCGGCATAAACCTGAACCCGGCCGTTGCCAGTTTCACCAGTTACAATCGCAGCGAACCAGTTCGCGGTGACACCAACTACACGCGTTTCAGCGCGCACACGCTGATAGCCGGCCGCTTGGATGTAACCGGGCGAATCGTTTACAGCAAAGCGACCTCGACGTTTAATTTTCTCGAAAGCTTCACCGGCAGAAACTTCAATCCCAGAATCACCGGTTGGCCTCCAGGCCCACTGGCGGCTACGCCCAACACGCTGAACCTCGGCCAGTACAACATTGCCGGGAAGACGGAGCGGCCAACGACAATCGGAGACATCGGCGCCACGCTGCGCGCGACAAATAAACTGCGAATCTCGAATACGTTTCGCGTCGAGGATTTCACCATCGACGGAACGGCAGTGTTTAGCGACTTCTTTTCGGTGACCCGCGGCTCCGGTGCATCGCTGAGAACCGACACGATCAGCTTTAGCAATCTCGACGGAAACCGGCTGACCAAATATCGCAAGTATCAGGACACCATCGAAGGTGACTACCAATTCAACGCTCGCTACTCGGTGCATTTCGGTTATCGCTACGGGGCGCGTCGTGTGGAAGAAAGTTTCGAAGGATTCAATCTTGGTTCGAATGGTTCGTTTAGTCCGCCGCCCGCGCGTAGCTCGTCAAGTGAATTTGAGGAGAATCATACGCACGCATTCCTGGGTGGATTCAAAGCGCGGCCCACGCAGAATTGGAGTATCTATTTCGACGGTGAACACGGAACAGCAGATAACGTCTTCACACGTATTGGAAATTACGACTACACGAATATCCGCGCCAAGAGCCGTTATACCCCGAACAAGAATCTAAACCTCACGCTCGGGTTCATCGCGCGAGACAACGCCAATCCTTCAGAGATAGCGGGCGTCTCCTTGAACGACTTTGGTGTGAGCACCAAGTCGCGTGTATTCACTTCCGCTTTGGACTGGTCAGTGAACCCCAGGGTTTCGCTCAGTACTGGTTACAACTACAACTGGGTCGATAGCGACGCCGTGGTCGATTACTTTTACAACAGCGTGCAGCATCCGCAAGGTCATAGTCTGTACTTCGTGAGGAACAACTTCTTCTACATCGACACGACGGCGAGACTGTTTCCCAGATTGACGCTTTACGCTGCTTACCGAATCAACCAGGACGACGGTCAGGGTGATCGGCTCGCTAATCCAACCGGCACGCCCGGCACGCTGATCAACTCATATCCGATGAGTTTCCAATCGCCCGAAGCGCGCCTCGCGTTCAAGATCAACCGGCGACTGGATTGGAATTTGGGGTACCAGTATTTCAATTACAACGAGAGTGCGCTGGTTGGACCGCGTCCACAAAACTACCACGCACATCTGCCGTATACTTCGTTGCGCGTTTACATAGGTCGCAGGGAATAGACGCACCAGTTTCAACTGCGAGCCTGTTGCTTCTCGCAGTAAGCGAATAAGGTTCATTGCTCTCAGGTTGGGAAGGGTGGCTTGCCCCCGCAAGTTCGGATCTAAACAGTCCGAAACTACGCAAAGGATCAGCGGAGGCCAGCCATCTTTTTCGACCCTGAGAGATACCTGTGTTTGAGCCGGACCAGTGAATCGCCCGGTGAACTATTAACGAAGATGAATCGAATGCAACTGCCTCATCAGGGATTGGGATTGCTTGCGCCGGTCATCGTTGTGTTTCTCGCGCTCGGTTTGAACCACGCCGCAAGTGCTCTGACGCCACAAAAGCGCGCGACAAAACGCACTGGAGCGCAAACGTCCCGCTTGCCGAATAAGCCGCGCGTTGCTTACACGACGTTTTCTCATCAAACCCATGTAACTCAACAAAAACTGGCGTGCGATTCGTGCCACAAGTTTCCTTCTAAGAATTGGAAAGACGTTCGCAAAGGTGAAGCGGCAATTCCTGATGTAACGGATTTTCCCGAGCACTCGAGCTGCCTCAACTGTCACCGCCAGCAATTCTTCGCGCGCGAACGGCCGGCCCCGGCGATTTGTTCCAACTGCCACATCAAAGTTACGCCGCGCGACACCGCCCGATATCTGTTTTCCAGTCTCGGCGATGTAGCTACCGCGGCACATCAGCAACGCGATCTTGTATCGGAGTTTCAGGTGGGCTTCCCTCACGATAAACACCTGGACGTGGTTAGTTTCTACCGGCCCCGCGATCAGGGCGAGGTTTTCGTAAACGTTGGCTGGCAAGAGAAAAAAGAGGCGGCGAACTGCGCGGTTTGCCATCAGACGTATCAACCGCAGGGGAAGTCGGACGAAGAATACGTAACGCCGCCGCCAAAGAATTTGGATGATGCGTTTTGGCTCAAGAAGGGTACATTCCAAACGATCCCCAGTACTCACACCACCTGCTTCGGTTGTCACAATCCGGATTTGGGAATAGCGCCGGCACAGTCTGACTGTGGCGGTTGTCACAAGCTGAAAGCAGAACAGACACTGCCCGCTCGCGACTTTGATCCAAAGGTTGCTGAACGGATGGCGGTGTCTGACCGGATCACCTTGACGACCTGGCGCCGTCGCCTTTCATCGGGCACCTTCAGGCACGAAGGCGGAGACCACCCAAACCTAAGCTGCGTTTCCTGTCACAAGGTGGAAGCGATGAATACGCTGGAGCCGAAGACGCTCAAAGTCGGGGTGAAATCCTGCGGGGGAGCTGAAGGATGTCACGTGACCGCGACCAGCGACGACGGCGGCATTCTGAACTACGAAGTCGATCAGAAGAAACTCAAGGCGAGCTTCGTGTGCACGAAGTGCCACATCAAGTTTGGTGAAGGGCCGCTGCCCGCGAACCATGTCGAGGCGATCTCAACGCTCAAGCCGGCGATGAAGCCATCGCTGTAAGTCACTGGAGACGAGTGTGGACTTTGTTTTGTGCTGCAAGTTCATCCGGATTGGGACGTACCTGAC
>JBKPNP010000230.1:0-3705 GCA_046732775.1 Acidobacteriota bacterium | reverse complement strand
GACCGGCAATTTTTCCTGCGTCTTTGGTCGCCTGCCGCTGCGTATCGTCGAAATACGCGGGCACGGTGATAATCGCTTCGGTTACGGGCTCGCCAAGAAAGTCTTCCGCGGCAGCTTTAAGGCGCTGCAATACGATGCCGGACAATTCTGGTGGACTGTAGCTACGACCCTGAACCCTGACGCGCGCGTCACCATTCGGCGAGTCGACGATTTCAAACGCTGACGTCTCGCGCATGCGATCCATTTCGGGCGAGTTGAATTTTCGGCCAATCAGGCGCTTCACTGCGTAAACCGTGTTGGCAGCGTTCGTCACTGCCTGGCGTTTCGCGATCTGTCCCACCAAACGTTCGCCTTTGTCCGTAAAACCAACGACGCTCGGGGTTGTTCGTCCGCCTTCTTTGTTGGGCACAATTTGAACTGCGCCGCCCTCGAGGACGGATACGCAGCAGTTCGTGGTACCCAAATCTATGCCGATCGCTTTGCCCATTATTTGTTTGCCTGATTCACCGTTTGACCGCGACTTTTACGAGCGCCGGACGTATCAACTTATCGCCCACTTTGAACCCGCGTACGATCTCCTGCATAACCGTGTCAGGCTCATAATCATCCGTTGGTTCGGTGACCACGGCCTCATGCAGGTGCGGATCAAACTGCTCTCCTTCGGCCGGCACTGCCTTGACGCCCAGCGCCTCGAGCACGCCGTTCAACTGTTTGTAAATCAAATCAACGCCACTGAGGAAATGCCGAAACTCATCCGACTCGCTCGCTTCCACCGATGCCTCGGTTTCCAGAGCGCGTTTTAGATTGTCCAAGACGGGCAACAGCTTAGCCGCGATATCGACCACGACGCGGGCGTAGGTTTCCGAACGCTCGCGTTCCATCCGCTTACGATAGTTTTCAAAGTCTGCCTGGCGGCGCGCGAGACTGTCGCGCAAATCCTTTACCTCGTTTTCCAAACGCTTCAGCTCGGCGCGGGTGGCAACCAGCTCCGCCACTTCAGGACCGCCCGTCATGGGCGGAGGCTCCGCTGGCGAGCCATCAGCTTGCGGCGACGGCGCGGGTGAAGCGTCTTCGTGATCCGGAATTTCTTCGTCAGGCCTGACGTCGTTGTCGGAGGTCATAGTGGTTGCAGTTTGATTGTTTCCAGTCGAAGAACTTTCCTCGTCAGTGTCTGCCTCATCCGAATCAAGAAACTTAATCGGAATGCGACTAAAACTATTATCGTTTTTATCAGGAGCCATCCAGCAAGTAGTCGTTCAAACCAGGTAGGGTTAAACCCGCGCTTCCTCGTTCAAGCGCCGCTCAATCAGGCGCGCCATGTAGTTTACCATAGCCATAATGCGGGAATACTCAATCCTCATCGGACCAACAACGCCGAGCGTGCCGAGATGTTCGGTTGAACCAAACCGGTAAGGCGCGGTGATGAGGGTGCAATTTCGCAAAGACGAGATTGGGTGTTCACGGCCAATGACGACATGCACGTCACCTTTGGTTGCAGACTGATCGCGCGACACACATTCATTCAGGATTTTTATCAGGCGAGACTTTTCCTCGAATGTACGGAACAACTCACGCATGCGATCGACGTCAACAAAATCAGGTTTGCTGAGAATATTTGACGCACCATCGACATAAACATCACCGCCGGTAGACTCTTCTCCCTCCAGACTCATGTCACACAAGAGAATAGCGTTGCGCAGCAGACGGTCGTAGAGCGCCTTCTCTTCGCGCATCATTTCGAGTATTTCAGCGCGAATGGCGAGCAAACTCTTTCCGGAAAACTCGGTGTTCAGGTAGCGCGCCGTCTGCTCGAGCTCTTCTTCGGTAATCTTGTCTTCGAGACGGATGATCTTGTTGTGAATGCTGTTGCCGACCGTAACCAGCACCACGAGAATGCGCTTATCCGATAAGGGAACGAACTCAATGTGACTCAAACGGTTCTCAGCCAGCGATGGGGAAATGACAATCCCCACATTCGTTGACAATTCTGAAAGCGCGTGCGACATCCGTTCCATGATTCGCTCGGACGAGCCGCCCGAATCAACGCCAGTCGACGCAAACACCTTATCAATGGCGCGCAAGTCGGCACGCGAAAGCCTGGCCTCTTCAAGAATGTGGTCGACGTAGTAACGGTAGCCTTGATCCGTGGGCACGCGGCCGGCTGAAGTGTGTGGCTGTTCAACCAGGCCGGCTTCCTCCAACTCCCCTAACACGTTACGGATCGTGGCTGAACTCCAGCCTGAACCTTTGGAAAATCTGTCAGACAGCACCAGCGAGCCGACCGCTTCGCCTGTTACCAGGTGCTCCTTAATGAGCGCGGCGAGCACGGCCTCGGCACGAGCGTCAACGGCATTTTCTTCGTGAGTCTGGAGGTTTGGATTACGACGGGGCATTAAGTTCTGTACTGAGCGGGCAATTTCGAGCGCCGAACCGGCGTCGAGCAGTATAAAGGAATAATTTGCCGGCCTGCAAACATTGTAGTCGCAACGTGAGCGACGCCGAGGGGATTGAATAATTCGTGCTGCTGCAAATGTTTACGAGACTCAGTAAAGCATGAATTGGCGGCTGTTCCGGCGTTCCCGGACACGTCCAAACGAGCATTTCGACACGCGGGAATTAGCTTTCGCGTTGAGCCGCCGGTTTTTAAAGAAAGTGCGCTTTTATTGGGTATTTTCTACCCTCGCCAGGTTCAATTGACGTTCGGTGATTGGCGTTCGTAAGATGAGGGCGCTCCGGTCTCCATCCAGTCCGAGTTCCGGCTGGTGTCCAGTTAATTAATCGTAAGCGACCCTTCCCGAATTGGACGAACATCTGTCGGCGCAACCCGTGAGCATTTGTCAGGAGCAGTAAGCAATGACTGACGTAAAGAAGCTTTTTGTCGATGCCTTCCACCATCTCGGTGGCAATCGCCCGTTACCGGCTGTCGATGTCCGCTTTTATCCTTACGCCGGTTTACGCCACACGATCCGCTTGCGGTCAGGCCAGGTTTACGTTCGCTTGTCGGACATTTGTAAGGACAGTCCGCCGGAAGTGCTGCGCTCGCTGGCGTTCGTGCTGGTCGCGCGTTTGCTCGGCAAGAGAATTCCCCCAGTTCATGATCGCGTTTATCGCGAATACTCATTGACGCCGGAGTTGATGCGCTCCTCAGACATAGCGCGCCGTAATCGCGGTCGCAAAATGATCTCCACCTCGCGCGGCAATATTTACGACCTCGACAAAATATTCAATAAACTAAACCGGAAATACTTCGATTCGTCGCTCGAGAAACCCACGCTGACATGGTCGCAGCGCAAAACGCGCAGCATCCTCGGTCATCACGATCGCGTCTACGAAACAATTACGATTAGTAAGTCACTCGACTCAAAGCAAGTGCCTGATTGGTTGGTGGAGTTCATCGTTTACCACGAAATGCTCCACATCAAACACGTCGCGCGGATGATAAATGGCCGGCGGTATTATCACACTGCTGCCTTTCGGCTCGATGAGCGACGTTTTGCCAGGTATGACGAGGCGCAACGCTGGCTCGAGCAGGTGGCGCGGCAGCGTCGCGTGCCGAGGGCTCGAGCAGCCTAAGTCGTCCCGAGAACGATATTGGAACCTTTTGGAGATAGGGGCGTTTACACAAACGAGGTAGGTGGGCTCCTCAAAAAAAGGCGGCTGAATCGGGAGGCGTTCCGGAGCAGCCGCCTTTTTACGTGCGCGCGC
>JBKPNP010000229.1:0-13350 GCA_046732775.1 Acidobacteriota bacterium | reverse complement strand
TCCGCCGCGTGCAAATTTACGCCGCGGGTCTGGGGGACGTGCTCGGCTTATCCAAAATGGAAATTGCGGCGCTCAAAGCCGGAGCGCTGCTTCATGACATCGGCAAACTCGCCGTGCCCGCACATATCATCAACAAACCGGGACGGCTGACGCCAGCCGAGTTTGAAAAGATGAAAGTCCACACCACCGTCGGCGCCCAAATTCTCAGCCGCGTGGATTTCCCTTATCCGGTTATGCCGATCGTCAGGCACCATCATGAACAATGGGACGGTCTCGGATACCCCGACGGGCTCAAAGGCGAACAAATTCCCATCACCGCTCGAATCATTTCCGTAGTCGACTGTTTCGACTCAGTGAGAGAAGACCGCCCGTTCCGGCGTGGCATGACGCGCGATGAGGCCCTCGCGTTCTTAATGCGCGGCGCCGGAAGCCATTTCGATCCAAACATCGTTAATCTGTTCATCAAACATCTGCCGCGCTTTGAATCACAAATTGCCGCAGCTGGTCTGCAACAGCAACTGCCGCCCGCCGATGATTCCGAGCTCCTGGAATTGACGGCGGTAGACATGGCCCAAACCCGCGAGCGTGGAGCCTATATGGCTTATGACCAAATCAAGAGTGCGCATCAGGAAGTCTACGCGTTGTACGAGATTGCGCGCACCTTCGGTTCGTCTCTGGATGTGCGAAACACGCTGGAAGTGCTGGTCGATAAAGTCGGGCACGTCGTTCCGTTTCAAACCTGCGTGGTTTATCTCTATGACGAATTGAAAGGATATGCGACCCCGGCCCACGTTGCGGGTATCAACGCCCAGGCCTGGACAAATCGATGCGTCGCCCCGGGTGAGGGAGTTACAGGATTCGCACTCGCGAACCGCAGCGCCGTTAACCAGCTTCACCCCAGTCTCGACCTGTCTGGCCTTGATATCGAACACGCTTATCGTTCGATGGCTTCGCTCCCGTTATTCAAAGATCAAATGCTGATTGGCGCCTTGTCGGTTTATTCGACCGAGTTGGAGCAATACACTGACGATCACATGCGCTTGCTCGAAACGGTTACGCGTCTTGCTTCGGACGCACTCTCTAACGCGATGCAGCATGCTCAGGCGGAATCAAACGCACTGACCGACCAACTCACCGGCTTGCCAAACGCGCGATATCTGACCCTGCGTTTTGACGAAGAGGCCGCGAGGGCCCGTCGTAATTCCCGACCCTTCCAGGTCGTGATGCTTGACCTTGACCACTTCAAGAACGTGAACGACACCTTCGGTCACAAAGTGGGTGACAAGATGTTGCGTGAGATGGGCAAAATCATTCAGGGCCAGTTGCGCGAGTACGATTTTCTGGCGCGTTACGCCGGGGACGAATTTGTGGCTGTCGTTCAGGAGTTAGTTGATACACAAGTCGATGAACTGAGACATCGCATCGAGACAGCGGTCTCAGACTTCACGCTGCATGTGCGCGGCGGCGGCAAGGCACGTGTTGGCATAAGCATTGGCACCGCCACGTATGGAGCCGACGGCGAGACCCTCGATCAGTTGCTCGTTGCGGCTGACCAGGCGATGTACCGAGCCAAATCAAGAAACAAGCTCGAAGTCCTTGCCAGAAATCAGCGGATTAGTAACCTCGATACTTTTGAACCTGAAAGCGTTTTTGAAATCGAAAACAACAGCCTCGTTACGGTGAATTAAGCCAGTAGGTAGTAGGCAGTAGGCAGTAGTTAGTAAATTAGGCAGTCAGCGTTGCCTTAGTTTCGCTGGCTGCCTTTCTTTGTAGTTGGTAACGCAAACTGTTAGTTTGCGTCGTTTGATGTACTAGAGCGCGCAAACTAACAGTTTGCGTTACGGAGAACCGAAGTAGGTCACGATCCTTCCTTAGTCGTTTCTTGACATTCACTATTCGCATCGCTTCCAATCGATTGGCTGCGTTCCCCGCCGGAGAAGTGCAGCACACGATCCCTGGCTCAGGCTACAACCTGACCAACGGCCCTCAGGACTGAAGCATGCCCGTCGCCACCAACTCCCAACAAAATGCCACCGTTCTTGTGGTTTACGAGGAGCCGAACAAGCAGGAACTACTGCGCGATACGTTTGCGAGTGCCGGCTACCGTGTGCTCACCAGCAATAACACCGCTTCCGCTCTCGCACTAGTGCAAACGACCGTTTGCGATTTGATCATCACAGACATCGCGTTGTCCGATATCGACGGTCTCGCTTTCTGCCGGCTGCTGCGAACACAACCCGCGACCGAAAAAGTTCCGGTGATCGTTCTTTCCGATAGCGCCGCAGAAACCCTGAGGCTGCAAACCTTCGCAGCCGGGGCCGACGATTTCATTCTGAAGAGTGCGCCCGCAGCGGAAATTCTTTCACGCGCGACGCCTCACCTGCGGGCCGCGCAAAGAGAGTGGGCATTAATTGGAAGCAATCGTGAACTCACATTTCTCGCGGATTTGGGTCGCGGGCTGTTGCGCACGTTGGATCCGGATCAACTGGTACGACGAGTAGCAGGAGCGACATACGAAGGCACGAGTGCCGCGCTCTGTGCCGCTTATCTAACAGTTAACGATTCGCGCGAAGCTGTTTGCGTGTTTGATCGCGAAGGGAGTGCGGAGGGTTCAGCCCTGCTGCGAGCACACCGGCTCAAGAGTTGGTTGACCGGCAACACATCGGCTGCGGTCACGCCATTACTGATCACGAATCAAGAAGAGTTTCTGCTCGAGGATGAAGCTCACGCGGTCGAATATGCCGCGCCGCTCCGGTTTAGCGGTAGCGCGCGTGGAGCGCTCATCGTTGCCTTTGATAAACGCGAAGAGTGCGACGACACTGCCTGCCGGCTGGTCGACGCCGCCGCGCAACAGGCGGCCCTGGCAGCGCATGTTTCGAGTCTTTACCAGGCGGCGCGCGATGCGTCAGCGAACCTTGCGATTGAAGTCGAGCGCCAGACTGCCGAGGTCGAATCGCAGCGCCGCTTTATCGAAGCGATTATCGACAGCTTGCCCTTGTCGCTCTATGCCATCGATCGCAACTACCAGATCGTGGCCTGGAACCGTAACCGTGAGCTGGGTGAACTCGGTATCCCGCGCGGCGCGGTATTGGGGAAAAATATTTTCGGTGTCTTAACTCGGCAGAAAAGAGAATTGCTGGAAGCTGAGTTTGCACGCGTTTTCGAGACCGGCGAGATTCAACGTCTCGAGCACGCCACCATGACGCCGACCGGCGAGATGAAGCACTGGTTGATAAGCAAGATTCCGATGTGGATTGACCGCAGCGGCGAAGTCTCACATGTGATCGCAATCGGGGAAGAAACGACTGCTCGTGTCGAAGCTCATCGGGCCGTTGCCCGGGCGGAAAAACTAGCCGCTATCGGCCGGTTGGCTGCGGGCGTGGTTCACGAAATAAACAATCCGTTGGCGACTATCTCGGCATGCGCTGAGGCTTTGGAATCACGGGTAAATGAAGGCGAGTTCAAGGAATCGTCGGGCGTCGATGATTTGCGCGAATACCTCGGCCTCATTCGCAGTGAAGCTTTTCGCTGCAAGATGATCACGAACGGCTTGCTTGATTTCAGCCGGACGCGCGCCAGCGAGCATGTACTCGTCAACCTCGGCGATGTTATTGCCTCCGCCGCGCGCTTGCTGTCACATCAACAGCGCAGCGACAACGTGAAATTTGAGATTGATACGCCCGCGGATCTCCCGCCAGTTTCCGGTGATGCGAGTCAGCTACAGCAAGCAGTGATCGCGCTGGCGACAAACGCAATTGACGCCATGCCTGATGGTGGCGTGTTACGAATCGAAGGCCACCGCAGCGACGGCAGTGTGTTAATCGCGGTTACTGACAATGGCGTCGGCATCCCGCAAGAGAACATCACGCGAATCTTTGAACCCTTCTTTACCACCAAAGAGATCGGCAAAGGCACTGGTCTTGGGCTGGCCGTTTGTTATGGTATCTTAACGGAGCACGGTGGCAGTCTTGATGTGCAATCGACACCGGGAACGGGAACAACGTTCACGATTTCACTTCCCGTAATCAACAGCGACGGAGAACCGCAGGATTGAGCGAACAACGAGCAGCACGAATTCTGATCGCGGAAGACGAAAGCAATCTTCGTTTGGTGCTGCAAAAAGAATTAGAGCGACTCGGGTATCGCGTGCAGTCAGCGCCGGATGGCGAAGCGGCGTTGCGTAAACTCGAAGAGAGCAACGTCGATGTGCTGTTGTGCGACATCAACATGCCGCGCATCGACGGCATGGAAGTTTTGCGGCGCGTTCATGAACGGCCCAACCCGCCCGAAGTGATCATGTTAACCGGCCAGGCGACGGTCGAAACGGCTGTCGAAGCGATGAAGCTTGGCGCCTACGATTACCTTACCAAACCTTACAGCATCAACGAACTGGACGTACGCGTAAAGCAGGCTGCGGAAAAGCGGCGGTTACGCGTCGACAACCTTCGTCTCCGCGAACAACTCGCGCGACAGTCAGGACTGCCGGAAATCGTTTCCGTCTCACCGGCGATGACGGAAGCGATCCGGCTGGTTGAGCGCGTGGCCCCGTCCGAAGCTTCGGTGCTGATCACAGGCGAGTCCGGCACGGGCAAGGAACTCGTGGCGCACGCGATTCACCGGCTTTCGGCGCGCGCCGATGGCTCCTTTATTGACATTAATTGCGCGGCATTTCAGGAGTCGTTGCTCGAGTCGGAGCTCTTTGGTTACGAAGCGGGAGCGTTCTCCGGAGCAAAGGGACGCAAGCTCGGACTGATCGAACTGGCCGATGGCGGCACATTGTTTCTCGATGAGGTGACCGAATTGCCGGCTCAACTTCAGGCGAAACTGTTGCGCGCGATTGAGACGCGAACGTTTTTCCGTGTCGGCGGTGTGCGTAAGGTTGAAGTGAACGTGCGTATCGTCGCTGCCACAAATCGCAATCTGGACTCCGTGGTGGCAAACGAATCTTTTCGTTCCGACCTGCTCTACCGCATAAACGGGTTTCAAATCGATCTGGCGCCGTTGCGGGATCGTCCGGAAGACATCGAACCGTTGGCGCGTCATCTGCTTAATCACGTCGGCGGTACCAACCGGCCGCAGCTCGAGCCTGATGCACTCGACGCCTTACGTGCGTACAGCTGGCCAGGCAACGTGAGGCAATTGAAGAACTGTATCGAGCGGGCCGTCATTCTTTCGAACAACGGGCGCATCACAGTGAACGAGCTGCCGCCTGAAGTCCTGCGTCCATCAATGCCGGCGGCGGCGATCGCGGCGGCGACCGTACCAGGGGCAGCGATCGATACGGGTTCACCCACCGGTCCGTTTGCAGTGAACGCTGTCTCTCCGACGTCCTTGCGTGACGTCGAACGGCAACAGATTCTGGCCGCACTCGAACAAACCGGCTGGCATCGTGGCAAGACCGCAGAGATATTGGGAATCTCCCCTTCCACACTCTATCGCCGGCTGCGCGACTACAACCTCGAACACCGCAACGGCTAACTTACGGCTTTCACGCTTCGGCAATGTCTTACTGAACGCATTCTGCTGGTTCCCGTCTCGGAAGACCGTGAAATACTTCTCTCATTAACTTCATAAGTCATTGAGAGAAACAATTCATCCGCCCGCTGGATATCTGTGGTAACAGTCTGACGGACAATCCGGCCGAGTATTGTTTTCCCACTTCCAGGTTCTCACACAACCTGCGCCCCTTGAGGAGGACTTATGAAACGCTTCGTTTGCAGTGTGTTCCTCGCAGTTGTCGTTTTCTCATCACAGTCGCTTGCCTGGAATGGTACAGGACATCAGATCGTCGCCCGCATAGCCTGGGATAACATGACGGAAACTGCGCGGGAGAATGTTGTGAAACTGCTAATGCAGGCTCCGGCCAATGCGTGTTTGCGAGATCTCTTTCCAACCACCGGCGACGTTCAACAACGGCCTCGAGAATTCTTTGTAAGGGTGGCTACCTGGCCCGACGTTGTCCGGCCGAGAGATAGCCACGACACGCGTCCGTGTATTCAGTTTCACCAAAGAGATTGGCACTTCGTCGATCACTTCTGGAAAGGCGTCTCGGGAAGTCCCACTACACCGCCCACTGACCTTCCGAAACCGATTGCGCCGGTTAACGCTGTGGAGCGATTGCTGTTTCTGCGGGCCGCGAGTATCAACCCTACAGTTCCGGCAAAAAACCGGGCAATGGATGTCGCGTGGCTAATGCATCTCGTCGGTGACATCCATCAACCGTTGCATACCAGCGGGCGGGTTACGCAATTTCCAACCGAACAAGACGGAGATGCCGGCGGCAACGATTTCAAGTTAGGGCCAGAGCTTTCATTGCATAGTTACTGGGACGGCATCGTCGATCGTGCACACCCGAAACCGGCGCAGGAATTGTTCCCGCTATACATTGAGCGCGTCGCAAAGGAGTTTGAGCTAGCAAATCCCAAGGCCAGTTTTTCCCAGCCGCTCCCAAATCAATTCGACAAGTGGGCATTGGAAAGTTTGGGAAACGCCAAAAGCTCCGCCTATCCGCAGGAGTTGCAGCGCAATCAGATTCCCGATGCTAACTACCAGGGAACGGCCTTCCGCATCGCCCAGGTAGAAATCACGGAGGCGGGCTACCGGTTAGCAGACTTGCTGAATTGCCTATTCGGCTAAGCTATCAACCCGAGGGATCGCGATAATACTTTCAGCGTTGGCGCTTCGCGTGCCGGGCTATGGTTTCGCCGTACTGCGTGGTTTGTTGAACTGCGACGTAGGACGCCACGCCGGCATCGCATCGGCATTCGCCACGCGCAGTCCGATCACCATTCCCAGCTGCGCCAGCGTTTGCGGCCCGGTCCAATTCCAATCCGGCTTAACGGTGTCGCTCGGGGAGTGGTAATCAGTATTGAGCCAGGTTTTCGCGCGTGCGATCCAAACAGCCTCGTCACCGGCCGGCGCGCCCAGCAGCATTAGCGCCGGTACTCCCTTTTTCACGAACGCGTAATGGTCTGACCGAACAAACGCATTCTCCTCCGGCATCGGGTCAGGCGAAACGATGTTTCCGGTAGCGCCGGCAACGTCCTCAAAAATCGCACCCAGATCCGAATGCTCCGCGCCAAAGCCGACTACGCGCTTCACCGGTCCGTAAATCTCAGTGCCTATGCCATCGAAGTTAATGTCGGCGGCCACTTTTTCCAGCGGCCAGGTTGGATGCTGCACCCAATACTCGGCGCCCAGCAGGCCGTACTCTTCCCCGGTTACCGCGAGGAAAATAATCGAACGTTTTGGCCGAGCGGCGGGTTTAGGAAACGACCTGCTGAAAGCTTCGGCGACAGAAGTGATAGTCGCAACGCCAAGCGCATTATCGGCGGCACCAGGAAAAATGCGGCCCTGGCTGTCGATGCCGTAAGCGTCGTAATGGGCCGAGTAGACAACCGCCTCTTCTTTCAACTTGGGATCAGATCCTTCAAGCACGCCGACCACGTTGTTGCCGGTAGTCTCTTCACGTTTGATCCGCACCGCGAGGTTTGCCGTCTTTCCTAGATCTCGAGAAACAACTTCGCCCGTCTTCGCCTTTTCCAAAGTCTGCGCATATGTCATCGCGGAACCGGCAAATATCTTTTCCATTGCCGCGTCGCTAACGATCAAAACCGGCGGCAGCTTCATCGCCGGCAGCGGTTGAGACGCGAGACCCACGCGCCGGCGTGACAAGTAGTTTGCGATGGTCGCGTAGGGCTGCGCGGCTGAACCGGCATTGCCGACAATCATTGCCGCAGCGCCGCGTCCGAAAATATTCATTGCCCTGACTTGCGGATTGGTGGCACGCTTCCACGCCGCTGCGTCGACTCCCGCCGGCTGTCCGCCGATCAGAACTACTACTTTGCCCTTGAGATCCAAACCAGCGATGTCGTCACGCTTCAGGTCGGACGACACTACGCCGTAACCCAGGAAGACAACCCCGCCGCTAGCATCAACCTGTTCCGAGGTGTACGGCGGCAGCACGATGTAGTCGTCGCCGTGTTTCAGCGCGGCATCGCCAATCTGCACTGACGAGTCAGACTGAATCTGGGAAGAACGAAACTTGATTGCCTGCAAGTAGGTGCCGTTATCGCCGGCGGGCTTCAGTCCGATTGCGGCAAACCGTTGCGCAATGTATTGCGCAGCACGATCACCGCCGGGCTGGCCGGTTCCGCGGCCCTCAAATTCCGGCGCACTAAGTTTCGTCGTGACGTCGCGGATCGTTTCCAGTTTTACGCGCGCCGCCGCTTTTTTCTCAGGCGACGTTAGCGCGGGTACAGGCTTCGTCGCGGGGGCAGTAGCCGAACCTGTTTGTTGCCAGGCGAACGTTGAGCTGGACAACGCGATCGCCAGCGAAAGAGAAAGAACCGCCGGCACAAATCCACGCGATGCGTGATTCTTACGAGAAAATGGATGCATTAGAAGTAGCTCCTGAAGCTGATGGTTAGACGCAGAAGATGAATACGCAAAAACGGAGCGAATGGTTTTGACGGGGAGCCTCTCAGCGCTGCTTCAACTGTTTGCGATCGATTTTGCCGCGATCATTCTTTGGCAGAGAACTGACGAACTCAATCCAGCGCGGGTACTTGTAGGGAGCGAGTTGCGATTTAACGAACGCCTGCAAGGTTGCCACTTGTTCCTTCACCGAACTCATCTTGTGTCCCTTGCGCATTACGACAAAAGCTTTTGGTTTGACCAGCCCGTCGCCCGCGTCGGCGCCGATCACAGCACACTCGAGCACGGCTTCATGTTGCAGTAAACAATTTTCGATTTCTCCAGGGGCCACGAAGATGCCGGAGACTTTCAACATGTCGTCGGTGCGCCCGTGATACCAGTAGTAGCCTTGCTCGTCGACGTGAAACTGATCGCCCGTAGTGCACCAGTCGCCGGCAAAAGTCTCTTTCGATTTTTCATGAGCGTTCCAGTAACACAACGCCGCCGAGTCGCCCTTCACTTTAAGAGTGCCCATTTCATTCGACGCAACCTCGTTTCCGTCTGCGTCGACGATTCGTGCTTCGTAGCCTTCGACGATCCTGCCGAGACTCCCGGGCTTCACATCGCCTGGCCGGTTCGTGATGTAGATATGAAACATCTCGGCCGAGCCAATTCCGTCGCATATCTCCACGCCCAGAGTGCTCATCCAGCGCTCGTAAAGTTCCACCGGAAGGGCTTCGCCTGCCGAGTAACAAAAACGCAGGCTGGATAAATCACGACTGGCGGCGTCAGGCACATTCAACATCGAATTGATCATGGTCGGCACTGTCGTCAGGAGCGTCGGCCTGTATTTCTCGATGACCTCGAAAAGCTTTTGAGCGGTTGAGCGTTCCGAAAACAGTGCGGTGGCGCCGCCCACCGCGAAAGGAAACAGCAGATTCGTCCCCGTCGCGTAGCCGAAGAAGAGTTTCGGCACGGACACCGTCACGTCGTCTTCGTTCACACCCATTGTTCGCTTAGCAAAGACTTCGGTGTTGTACGGCAAATCGTGCTGCAGGTGGACGGCGCCCTTCGGCTTTCCGGTTGAGCCGGAGCTGAAAAGCCAGATCGCAATGTCGTCGCGGTGAGTATCCGCGCGGGTACACGCATCGTCGGCAGCGGCGATGGCGGAGGCAAATGACGACCAGACCACGCGCTCGTTCGTGAAATCTACATCCGCGCCGTAACGCAGACTGTTAGTTTGCGTTTTGTCTCCTGAACTGACTTGTGGCTCCCGGCGTCCGACTACCAACACGCCGCGTAAGTATTGGGCATCTGTCGCCGCTTCGGCGAAGGCGCTCAACAGAGATTCATGAACGACGGCGACGCGCGCGCGGGTATAGTTGAGATAGTATTTGTAATCTCCCGCCAGCAGGAGCGGATTCACCATCGTGATCACCGAGCCGATGCGCGCCGCGCCAAACCAGGTCCAGACAAACTCCGGACAGTCAGGCAAAACGATCAGCACGCGCTCTTCCAGTCCCGCTCCAAATTCCCGCAGCGCGTTGCCGGCGCGATTGCACATCAGCGCGGTCTCGCCGTACGTGAAACTTTGATCTTCGTAATAGAGACAGGTCTTGTTTTCGCGACCCTCCTCCAGGTTGTGATAGAGGAAGTAGTCCGCCATGTTGAACTGTTCTGGGAACTCGATGGTCATTGAACCAAGAACACGTGAAAAGCACTTAGGAGAAACTTGAACTTTGCTAAAGCCGCCTATTCCTGCCCTCGTATGCAGGCAACTATGTGTATTGCTCTGTGAGCTTTCGTATCTTCGATGAGCAGAATCAAAGCCTCTTTTGTTCCGACCGTCGGTAATGTATTGGGAGCTTGTTGTTTCAGCTAGGCAACAGTCGCGATAGATGAAAAATGTTTCGGAGAACCGTTCCGACAAAATGAAACAGCTGGCGAGTGGCTTCCGGTGGTAACGCCGCAGAGGTCACAATCCCCACGAGAACGGAAATCAAAACGTTTAGAAAATCTTTCCTTCCCAGTCTTTCTGACGATTCGACCAAATAATTCAGCTGTGCTTCAACCAGTGTTGGATCAAGACGATGAGCTGTCAGCAAGTGCTGCTTGATCTCATTCAAGCCAGCAAGAATATAGATTTTTTCTTCCGTATTGAAAGGGGCATTAGATGGTTCCGACGCCGCCGATTCCAGAACATTAACGCCGTTAGATATCTCCGCCCAAAGGTCAGGTGATTCTTTCTCACGCTCTAGATAGGTTAACCATTCTCGAAACCAGAATAATTGGCGGTTCCAAGAATCCGTCCAATTTGAGTCTACTAACTGCTGCTCTCCAGGAGACCACTTCGAATGAAACTGATCGTGGTTGTCAAAACTAAAATGATAGCCGGAAGGTTTATGCACCAACTGGGAAATTGTCATGGCTGAAGAGTGACCTTGAGTATCTTGCCATTCAAACTCAGTAGGGTCGCAGCCCGCGGTCTTGATTGCCTCAAGGACTTGGTTAGCTTGAGACTTTAAAAGTAACCTGATTTTCATACTGATTTCGCAAACGGGCAACCGGCTTCACCGTGTTTCGCGTCGAGATAGGTTCGCGCTTCCCACAACTCGGGGAAGAATCTCTTGTCGAGGGTGGTGCGCAGGTAGCCGACGCCATCTGAACCTCCCGTGCCGCGCTTGGCGCCCACCATGCGCTCGACCATCTTGATGTGATGCGAGCGCCAGAGAGAGAAATACTCATCGTGCTCCAACAAAACTTCGGCAAGTTGAAACTCATCGTGCCGCTCGTCGAAATGAGTAAGCACTTCCAGCACGGCGCGGGTGCGTTTCCCGTAACGTTTCAGGCGTTCGTCCTCGTCCGCTTGCGGCTCGCTTGGCGGTGCATCGAGGCCCCGTCGCTGCAGGGCTGCAAAGAACGCTTCGTCCAATGATGGTGCGCCATAGCGCTTGGCCAGTCGCTCGTGAGCAAACTCATCGGCCCGAAACTCGTTCAGCAGTGCTTCGTGCTTCAAGCCAGACGTAAACTCGATCTCGCGAAACTGCATCGATTGGAAACCACTGGCCGGGTTTAGTTCGTCGCGAAAAGCCAGAAAGCTTATCGGCGACATCGTCTCGAGGATGTGAATCTGATTAACCAGCAGCTTCTCGATTTCTACGACGCGTCGCATGGTGCGTGAGGCAGCTACAAGGCGATCCTCGTTCATGAAAACGATCGCGGCGTCGAGCTCGTGCAGGATTTGCTTGAACCAAAGTTCATAGGCCTGGTGAACGGTTATGAAAAGAAGTTCGTCATGATGCTTCGGATCCGACAGGCAGTCCTGCAAGCCGATCAGCTCAGCCACGCGCAGGTATTTGTTGTATGAGAGCGGGGCGTTGCTGCCGTAGTCTTTAGACATAAGTGTTTTGAACTTTATACTTTGAGCCTTGAACTTTGCGTTTAGTGCTTTGTTCTTTTGCCGAGCAGGGCTCTACACCACCGTAAGTGCAAAGCACAAAGTACAAAGCTCCGCGAACAAAGTTCAATCAGAATGCCGCCCCCACTTTTTCATGTACGGCGTAAGCTCGAGTGTCTCGAATGGTCTTCATTTCATTGATGACGAGTTCCAGCTCCTCGTCGGTGGTGTAGAAGTGGGGTGAAATGCGCACCCCGGCTCCCGGGCGGTAATCGACGATGAATTCGCGACTGATTAATTCCTTGGTGATGGCAGCAGCATCGTCATGTGCCAACGTGATGGTGCCGCCGCGCGAGTTGCTATCGCGTGGGCTCGTCACTTTGAAGCCGGCCTCTTCCGCCAGCGAGATCAGTAGTTCAGTTTGTCGAATACTTTTCGCACGAATATTCTCGACGCCGATTTCATTGATGATGCGATAACCCGATTGCGCTGCGTAAAGCGAAGGAATCGACGGTGAGCCGTGCAGAAAGCGCGTGATGTTTGGCGCGTAACGGAGTTCAGTCTCAAACGCGAATGGCGATTCGTGCGCCATCCAGCCGGTTGTTTTTGGTTCCAGCTCCGCTTGCAAATCGGGCCGCACATACAGGTACCCGGCGCCGGGCCCGCCGCATAACCACTTAACCGATCCGCCGGTGGCAAAATCAACGTCGAGGTTTTTCACGTTAAAGGGAACAGTCCCGGCCGATTGATAAGTGTCCAGTACGACCCGCGCGCCAACCTCGTGCGCTCGCCGGGTAATTGCCTCAGCGTTCTGCAAAAAACCGCTCTTGAAAAGTACATGTGAGAAAGGGACGAGCAGCGTTTCCTCATCAATCGCTGCGAGAAAGCGATCGAGTGGAATCGTCATACCGTCATCCGACTTCACCGTTTCAATTCGTAACCGACCTTCGCGTGCATGAGCTTCGTAAACATACATCACCGAAGGAAAGTTAAGTTCCGAATAAACTATTTTGTTCCGTTTCGGCGTCGGCTCGAAGCACGAAAGTATCAGCGACTGACAGATCGAAACGTTCTGATGCATCACCACTGAGCCGGATTCGGCGCCGATGATGGGCGCGAGTTCGTTGCCCACCGACACCGGCATGTTCCACCATCCCTCAGCCCAGGCGCGTACGCCGCGCGTTGCCCAGGTGTCGGCGTAATCGTGCAAACGCGTATAAGTGTCTTTCGGCATGGCGCCGAGACTGTGCGAGATCAGGTACACAGTTCGATCCAGAATGGGAAACTCACTTCGCCATTTGAGAAGTTCGTCAGTCAAAAGAGATACTCCGAAGCTTTTGAGATTGAACTAATTTACCATAACAGATTGATCTTCTCGATTGCGGGCGGCGTGTGCAGGGGTTGCTTCTGAACTGCGCGCGCGGGCATGTTAAAGTTAAAGCCACATGTGGAAGTTTGCTAATCCAATTCGCCACGCGATTCCTGAGACGCGTTGGCCCACGGCGCACGAGGCTGCAGCGTCGCTGCTGTTTCAACCA
>JBKPNP010000228.1:0-1159 GCA_046732775.1 Acidobacteriota bacterium | reverse complement strand
TTCGACTAACGACTTCAGTTTCGACCTCGATGAATTCCAACAGCGTCTGAGTTCGAAGACAAAGCTGGTCGTCTGTACCAGTCCGTCAAATCCAACCGGCCGCACACTGACGAGCGATGAGTTGCGTGCGGTGGCACAGGCGGTTAAGGAGGTTGCGCCCGACGCTTTTATTATCAGCGACGAAATCTATCGCGATCTCTACTACGGCGATGAACGGCCCGGTTCTATTTCGGAGTTTTATCCCCGCACGATTGTTATCTCCGGTCTTTCAAAATCGATGAGCATGACCGGCTGGCGCCTGGGTTGGATACTCGGCGACCCGGCGGTGATTTCAGCCGCGCATCTGCTTCACGGATATGTCACTACCTGCGCTTCCACCGTTTCGCAGAAAGCCGCCCTCGTCGCCTGGGGCGAGGAAGCGGCAGCCGCACGAGAGCTTCATCGTGAAACGTTTCGCCGGCGGCGCGATCATCTGGTGTCACTTCTGCGAAACGCTGGTTTGCGTTGCATAAATCCGGATGGGGCTTTCTATACGATGGTAGACGTCAGCCCGTACGGCTCGTCGATGAATGTTGCCGAGGCGTTTCTGAATGGTGGGGTGGTCACTGTTCCCGGCAACGCATTTGGCAGCGAGGGTGAAGGCTTCCTGCGTTGTTCGTTCTGTGCGGATGTGCCGGTGCTAACCGAAGGTGTTGCGCGAATCGCTGCAGCGCTAAAAACTTTACGAGCGGGGGCAAGCCCGCCTTCCTGACCTTGAGACGGCGGCGTTGAGAGCTTTTTCTCGCTGAGACCACAAAGCTAAGTCAGCTCAGGGTCAGGAAGGCGGGCTTGCCTCCGCCGTTACTGACGTAGTGATAACTAATGACTAAAAAATTTCGTGTTGGAATACTCGGCGCTACCGGCATGGTCGGGCAGCGCTTCATTCAACTGCTGGAGCACCATCCGCAGTTTGAGATAACTGTACTCGCTGCATCGGATCGTTCGCAGGGAAAAACATTCTCCGAAGCTTGCAGCTGGCGCTTACCTGGAGACATGCCGGAGTTTGTGAAGTCGATGCCGGTGATGGCGCCCGAGCCGCCGCTCGATTGTGAACTGATCTTTTCGAGTCTACCTGGTGACATTGCTCGCGCCAGCGAAGGCGCGTTCGCGCAAGCCGGCT
>JBKPNP010000227.1:0-6296 GCA_046732775.1 Acidobacteriota bacterium | reverse complement strand
GCTGCCGGCGCGAATCGCCTCACGCATCTCAGTCACAGCGCGCTCAAGTCCCAGGAAAATCGATCGCGAAATGATGCTGTGTCCGATATTGAACTCTGACACTTCCGAAATTCCCGCGACCGCGCCAACGTTTCTATACGTCAAGCCATGACCCGCCGCCACCAGCAGTCCATATTGTTTTGCGAGCGCGGCACCGTCACGCAGCCGCCTGATTTCGTGTCCCACTCTTAGTGCACCTTCGCCATGTACGCCTGCCGAACCGAGCGTCGCTTCGGCGTAGGGAGCAGTGCACAATTCCACCTGCTGCGCGCTTATTTCGTGCGCCGCTTCAATCTGTTTCGGATCAGGATCGATGAACAGACTGGCGAGGATTCCTGCCTGGCGTATGCGACTGACGGCAGCGCGCACGATCGCGATGTTGCCGACGACGTCGAGTCCGCCCTCCGTTGTTATCTCCGTAGGCTTCTCGGCCACGAGTGACACCGCGTCCGGCTTTATCTCCAGCGCAATCTTCAACATCTCTTCGGTCGCCGCCATCTCGAGATTGAGATAAGTCGAAACGCTCAGCCGCAACGCGTGCAGATCCGCGTCCTGTATGTGACGCCGATCGCCGCGCAGGTGTACGGTGATTCCGTCCGCTCCCGCCTGTTCACAAAGCATCGCGGCTGCAACCACGCTGGGCTCGGGCGCGCGTCGCGCTTGCCGCACGGTAGCGACGTGATCGATGTTGACGTTTAGACGAGTGGCCATGTTTTGAATTGTAACGCAAACTGTTAGTTTGCGTGGGCAACGCTAGCATTCATCTGAGCCAAGGACGGCTCTGCCTCAAGAGTACGGAACTACGCGGTAAAGGGATGGGTATTCGATTTGACTCCGAAGGAGTTCGCTAACTCCAGCCCAGGGTTTCCTACCCTGGGAAACATAGCCACCTAAAATCCTCTCTAACTCTGAAGGAGTTAAGAACCGGCGAAACTCCTTCAGAGTTAGGCGTTCATTAGTGGCTGATTGACCCAGGGTAGGAAACCCTGGGCTAACGTTAGCCAACACCTTCGGTGTTAAAAAACTTCTTCACTCTTGAGGCAAAGCGCGAAGGACTAAGGACGCAAAACTAACAGTTTGCGTTACGCCCTGGCTGCCTGCGCGGCTTTGATCGCGCGATCGTAGACACCACGTCGCGCCTGCTGCCGAATGCGCCCGACTTCAGCCAGCATCTTCAAGCTATCGCTGGCAAGATTTACTTTGCTTCCCTCCGCATGGTCCCAACGCACGGGAACTTCCCTAAGTCTTAAGCCGGCGCGATAGGCGAGATACAAAAGCTCGACGTCGAAACCGAAGCGATCAATTGTGGCTCCTTCAATCAGGGCACGGCAGGCGCTCATGCGAAACGCTTTGAAGCCGCATTGCGTGTCCCAGAACGGCAAGCCGGTCGCCAATCGCACCGCCAGATTAAAAACGCGGCCGCCTTGTTCTCGCCGCCATGACTGATGGACGCCGATCAAATTACGGTCGATAGCCCGGGAGCCGAATGCCACATCACACTCGCCTCGCTCGATAGGCTCGATGAGTTTCGGCGCTTCGGTAATTGGCGTCGACAGATCAGTATCCGTGAATAGAGCGATTTCGCTGCGCGAAGCCTGCAGCCCGAGTCGCACGGCCCGGCCCTTACCCAGGTTGGATTTGTAACTGATGACTGAAGTGTGGACGTTTTTCGAGTGCGCCAGTTCCTGGCGAGCGACCTCGGCCGTCTGGTCAACAGAGCCGTCGTCGACAACAATCAATTCCGATTGCGCCGGGTAGTCATTGAGGTGGCTGACAATCGTGCGCAGTGATTTGCCCAAACGCTCACCTTCGTTATACGCGGGCACAACGATAGACAGGGATAATGTCATCTCAGTCGGGCGAATATAGCACAGGCTTCGGGCCCGCCCTTTCTCAGGTAGAAAGCACCGTGTGGTAATATTCGTAGCAATCCTCAAGGGGTTTTTGCAGAGGCAGATGATTACTATGACGAGACGATTCTTTATTGTGGCGAGCGCGCTCATCCTGACCACCGCCGTGGTCGGTGGGACGATCGGTCGTTCGCGTCGTTTCCGTCATAGCACGCCGGCCACCGGCACAGTTGCGTATGCTGAACCGGGCGACATAGAGAAGGATTACAACGAAGCGGTCGGCACGATCACGCAGGAGTACTCGGGTACGATCGACTACGAAAAGGCGACCCAGGCTGCCATTCAGGGCATGCTCTCAACGCTCGATCCGCATTCGATGTACTTCCCTTACACCGAGTTCAAAAAGTTAAAAGAAGATCAGGATTCGCGGTTTCACGGCATCGGCGTGACTATCGTCCAGCATCGCGATGGCGTGTACGTGCAATCGGCTGTCGAGGGCACGCCGGCGGGTAAACTCGGGCTGCGCTATGGCGATCGCATTCTGGAAGTCGACGGACAGGACGCGCGAGACTGGACCAGCGAACAGGTTTCGAAAAAGGTGCGCGGCGGTAAAGGTGAGCCGGTAAGAATAAAAGTCGATCGTGCCGGCTCGGAGGCCCCGCTCGACTTCACGATCATCCGCGACTCCGTGCCCCTGCCGTCGATTCGCAACGCGTATATGTTGCGGCCCGGCACCGGCTACGTCGGCTTGACCGGAGGTTTCCAAAGCACCAGCGACGAGGAGTTGAGCGAAGCACTCAGCAAGTTGAAAACGCAGGGCATGCGACAGTTGATTCTCGATTTGCGCGGCAATCCCGGCGGGTTGCTCAATCAGGCGATCGACGTCGCCAGCGAGTTTCTGCCGCGGGGGCAGGTTGTAGTTTCAGTCAAAGGTCGTACTGAATACAGCGACCCGATAGTTTACAAATCGAGTGGGTCTGACCCGGAAGATGTGCCGCTGGTCGTTTTGATCAATCGTGGCACCGCTTCGGCTTCAGAGATTGTTGCCGGAGCAATTCAGGATCACGGTCGCGGATTGATTGTCGGCGAAACCAGTTTTGGCAAAGGCCTGGTGCAGCATGTTTTCCTGTTGCCATTCAATACCGGTCTTACCTTGACCACTGCGCGCTATTACACGCCGTACGGCCGTTCACTGCAGCGCGATTATTCCAGCGGTTCACTTTACGATTACTACACGCGCCACGACGAAGAACCTGCAAATGCGAATCCCTCGCCGGGCGCGTCCGCTACGGCTACGCCATTAGCTTCACCCAGTCCACACGCGCCAAACGGTCCGGCAGTAAAGACAGCAGCGGGCCGCGTGTTCTACGGGGGTGGCGGCATCACGCCCGACATCGACAGCAAGCCGTTAGTTTTTACTCCACTCAAAGCGCGCGTTGCCGAAGCTGCTTTTCAGTTTACGCGACAGCTTGCTGCCGGATTGTTGACTGGTCTTGAGTCTTACAAAGTCGAGAAGGTTCAGTACGGCAGAAATGCCAAGCCGACTGACTACCCTGTAAACGAGCGAGTGCTTGAAGCCTTTCGCACGTTTGTGCGCAACGACACCGAGTCGCAGCTGACCAACGCGCAGATCGATGAAGAACTCGACTTCGTAAAACTCAGACTGCGCGAAGAAATCGTTACCGCCGCATATTCTAACGATGCCGGCGCTCGCGTGCTGCTGGACAGCGACCCGCAAGTGCTGCGCGCGCTCGAAGCGCTGCCCGAGGCCAAGCGTTTAGCCGAAGTCGCTCGTAAAGAACCGATTCAAAGTTAACCCTATGCCGGCATAATCATGAGACATCTCATCCTCGCCGTTTCCATCGCCATTTGTTTTGCTACGGTCATGAGCGCGCAGGCAGTTCGCACGCGACCGGCGCCGACTGACTTCGCGCTCGAGGTGGCCTACTTCGAAGGACGTGCGCCTGCTTACGAACCCGTGCAACGTCTGAAGCTGCCGAAAGGTGAGGGCTCATATTTCGGCATGTTTGGACACGTTCACGGTTGGCAGCTTCCCGCCGGAGCGTTGCCAGTGGGCGCAGTGCGAGTGGTTCCTTACCTTGACGGCGAGGCGGTCAGCGTTAGTTTCTCCGTGTTGCGCGGGAAGTATCTTGATGTCGAGGAAATGGTCGGCACTGTATCTTTGCGCGAAAACGAAGTGATGTCAGTGGACTCGCTGCGCGACTTCGGCGTTGAGCCGTTCAGAATCAAACTGGTACGGGTTGCGCCGCAGGCATCCGAAGTGCCTTCGGTCGTCAACAAGAGCCGGCTGCTCGAGGTGGTCGGCATTGAACCGCTGGTGGCAACTTTTCCACGCTACAAGCTGACGCTTCATAATTTGTCGGACAAAAACATCGTGGCGCTCAGCCTGCTCGTAATGCGCGACGGCAAGCTCGCGGGGAGCGGCATGCCCCACGGCGAACGCGGAGAAGCGTTGGTGAAGGCCAACAGTTTTGGCGAGTGGAATCAGCGCCTGGCCACGCGCGCAGAGACGACGGCCGCGGGTTTCACACCTGCAACTTCCGGTTCGCAGCAAATTGTCATTGCGTCCGTGATGTTTGAAGACGGCACCTACGAGGGTGACGCGGCAGCGGCGGCAAGGTATCAGGGCTTTATGATTGGTCATCGAACAGAGCTCAGCCGCATCCTACCTGTGCTGGAGAACGCACTCGCGACGTCCGCTGCAAAGGAAACAGTTCGCCAACAACTGAGCCAGCTCAGCTACGACTACGATAACGGCGCACTTGCCTCGCTCGGCACAAAGTTTCCCGCTGTTGACCGCAGCACGCTGAAAACGAGTATTGAAGTTTCGATGCATTCAATTCGCAAAGAAGCCCTTGATGAGATAGACCGTTCGACCGCAGCCGGCGCAGATTTCTCTGCCTGCCTACAACGCCTGCGCGAGGGTTACGCTAATTGGTTGGCACGTCTTAACCAGGTTGCTACCGCCCGCTAGCGAGCTGCTACTAGTCCACCACTCGCGCAACCACACATTTCAAATAATACGTTTCGGGAACGCCTAATAGTATCGGGTGGTCGCTGGACTGCGTTCGCTTTTCGATAAGCTGAAGTTTTCGGCGTGCGTCGGTGGCCGCTTCCGCGATGATGCCGAGAAACAAATCTTCAGGCATGTGATACGAGCAGGTGCAGGAAACGAGAATGCCTCCAGGGTTGAGCAGTTTGATCGCGCGCAGGTTTATTTCTTTATACCCGCGTGCTGCCGCTTTTGCGCTGGCGCGATTTTTTGCGAACGCCGGTGGATCGAGCACGATGGTATCGAACCGTTCGCCCGTGCCTTCCAGCTCTCGCAGCGCCTCAAACACATTGGCTTCCTGGAACTCAGCGTTAGAGATGTTATTCAACTTTGCGTTACGCCGTGCTGCCGCGACTGCTTCCGTTGAAATGTCGAGCCCGGTTACGGAAGTGCAAACGCGTGCGAGGTGAAGCGCGAAGGCGCCATTGAAAGTGAAACAATCGAGCGCGCGTCCATGCGCAATGGCGGCGGCAGCGATACGATTCTCGCGTTGATCGAGAAATGAACCGGTCTTCTGACCCGAAAGCGGCGCCACCAGGAAACGTACACCGTCCTGCAGGATTTCAATTTCATCGGGCGCTTGTCCGCAGAGAACACCGGCGGCGAGCTCCAATCCTTCATGCTGCCTGACGCGAACGTCGTTGCGTTCAATAATTGCTCGCGGCTTCAATTCTTCCGCCAGTAATTCGACCAGCATTGGCTTGATTGCTTCCGAACCCTGTGAAAGCGTTTGCAGCACGAGTACGTCGTCGTACTGGTCGATGATTATCGACGGCAGCAAATCACCTTCGGAATACACCAGCCGGTAAGCATTGGTCTGCGTGGTTTTATTCGCACGTCGGGAAACGGCTTCGAGGATGCGGCGGCGCCACCAATCGCGATCGATTGGCTCTTCGGACTGGCTTAGAAAGCGGAGAGCGATTTGCGAGCTGTCACTATAAAAGGCCTGGCCGACGAAGTTGCGATTCTGGTCGCGAACGGTGGCGATCGATCCGCCCTTCGTATCGTGCGCGTCGTTCACATCGCTGCGATAGATCCAGAGATGCCCGCGCCGGATGCGATCGGCGCCGCGTTTGTTAACTGTTACTGTGTTCATTTTGGAAATGAATTTAGCACAGTGCGACCGGTTCGCAGTTCTTAGTGCTTCCATTAACTCCGAAGGAGTTCGCTAATTTCAGCCCAGGGTTTCCTACCCTGGGAAAACTAGTCGTTAATGTTCTCTTTTAACTCTGAAGGAGTTAGACCGGGCGAAACTCCTTCAGAGTTTAGTGTTCAATGCTGGCCGATTGACCCAGGGTAGGAAACCCTGGGCTAAAGTTAGCCAACACCTTCGG
>JBKPNP010000226.1:0-2987 GCA_046732775.1 Acidobacteriota bacterium | reverse complement strand
TACCAGCCAATCATCGCAGCCCCAATGGCGGAGGTTATATGGTCATAGCCGGGCGCGATATCCGTAGTCAGTGGGCCGAGCGTGTAGAACGGCGCTTCCTGGCACCACTCGAGCTGCTTCTCCATGTTCTCTTTGATGAGGTGCATGGGAACGTGACCGGGCCCTTCGTTCATTACCTGGCAGTCGTACTCCCACGCGATTCTCGTCAGCTCACCCTGCGTTTCGAGTTCTGCAAACTGTGCTTCGTCGTTAGCGTCTGCGATTGAACCGGGACGCAAGCCGTCGCCTAGTGAAAACGAAACGTCATACGCAGCCATGATTTCGCAGATCTCACGAAAGCGTGTGTAGAGAAAACTTTCCTCGTGATGCGCGAGGCACCACTTCGCCATTATCGATCCACCGCGGCTAACAATTCCCGTAGTCCTCTTCGCTGTTAGCGGAATGTAAGGCAGACGCACACCCGCGTGAATCGTGAAATAGTCAACGCCCTGCTCGGCCTGTTCGATCAAAGTGTCGCGGAAGATTTCCCAGGTCAGGTCTTCAGCCTTGCCGCCGACTTTCTCGAGCGCTTGATAGATCGGCACGGTGCCGATGGGCACGGGCGAGTTGCGAATAATCCATTCGCGGGTGGCGTGAATGTTCTTGCCGGTAGACAGATCCATCACCGTGTCTGAGCCGCAGCGGATTGACCAGCGCATCTTCTCAACTTCGTCATCGATCGATGAGAGCACGGCTGAGTTGCCGATGTTCGCATTGATCTTTACCAGGAAGTTGCGGCCGATGATCATGGGCTCGCTTTCCGGGTGATTCACGTTTGCCGGAATGATGGCGCGTCCGCGTGCGACTTCATCGCGGACGAATTCAGGCGTGACGTATTCGGGAATGGCGGCACCGAAGGATTGGCCCCGATGTTGATGAAGAAGCGAATCGCGAGCGTTCGACAAACTGAAGTTTGTCGGACATTCACGTCCTAAGTTTTCTCTGATGGCGATGAACTCCATCTCGGGCGTGATGATGCCCTGCCGCGCGTAGTGGAGCTGAGTTACGCAGCGGCCACTTTTGGCGCGCAGCGGCGTCCGCTTCAGCGCCGGAAAATCTTCCAGGCGCCCCTTCTCCTTTTGACGCGCCTGGTTGGCTGCGTCGAAGGTTAGGTAGCCATCGTCGATCGGCTTCAAGTCCCGGCCTTCATATTCCTCGACATCGCCGCGCTCAAGAATCCAGTGACGCCGCAACGACGGCAAACCCGCACGCACGTCAGTGGACGAAGCCGGATCGCCCCATGGTCCGCTCGTGTCGTAAACGCGAACCGGCGCGTTGTCCTCTAGCGAGTTATCGAAGTTGCGCGTTTGGTTTTGCGAAATCTCGCGAAAGGGAACGCGCACGCCGGGCTGCTTCCCGGCGACATAAACACGCCGCGAATTCGGGAGAGGCTTATCGTTCTCAACCGACGTTGGTTCGATCTCAGATTCAATAGCTGCGCTCATTACAACTCCTTATTTTTTACTAACTACCACATCGCTAGGCATTCCCAATTGCTGGCTTCTCTGTGCGTGCTCTGCGCCCTCTGTGCCTTTGTGGTTAATGTTTGCTTAATAAATCACCACCGAGGCACAGAGATCACAGAGTTTTTCACAGAGTGGAACAAAAAAAACCGCTCCATCTCGTCAAAGAATGGAACGGTCTGCAACCGATAAGAATCTCATCGGTCGAACTGTTTCTCCCTTCGACGGTGCTAACCGTATCAGGTTCAAGGGGTCTCTGGTCAATTTCGGATTGGGGATTTCGGAAGTCGGATTTGATCAATCCGCATTCTTCAATCGCCAATCCGCAATCGGACAGACTCTCAGCCTTGTGGCTCCCCCGAAAGCTGCTGAATTTTCAAGCTGACACGCTGAATTCTAGGCCTGTTTGCGCGCACGTGCAATGACGTCAACGGCATGTAACAATGACCATTCCCCCGCATCTGCAAATTAGCTGAAAGGACATGCGTATGGCACTCGAAACAGGAACACGTTTTCCGAACTTCAAACTACAAAACCAGGACGGCAAAACCGTTACGCTCGACGACTACGCCGGCAAGTGGCTCGTGCTTTATGTCTACCCGAAGGACGACACACCCGGCTGCACCATTCAGGGAAAATCATTCACGGCTTCCAAGCAGGAATTCGATGACGCGAATATCGCAGTCGTCGGCGTGAGCGCTGATGACGTGGCGTCGCATAAAGATTTCTGCAACAAGTTTTCGTTCACCATCGACTTGCTTGCCGATCCAAATCACGAACTGCTAAACGCGGCGGGCGTCGGCCAGAGCGAGTTCAAAGGCACGATGTACTGGAACCGCACCTCGTTTGTCCTCGATCCGGAAGGGAAGCTGCGGAAGGTTTACGAGAAAGTAGATCCAAACGGACACGAGCGCGTTTTGCTTGACGACATTAAGGCGATGCAGGCCGGCAGTTCTGAGAGCGCGGCCAGCGCCTAAGATAAGCGGTTCGGCAGTGACCTGGTTTGGTCTGGTAACGCAAACTGTCGTCGCCGTTGAATGCCATCCAACGATCGCAAACTAACAGCTTGCGTTACAAACCAGGACACCATCTTTATTCCGCAATCGCGGGAGCTACGGAAGGCGCCGGTTCAGTCAGGAGCGGCGCCTTCAAGTATTTTGAGAAGAACCAGACGTAACGCCGCACGCGATCCATCTGATGGCGGGGCTCGGTAAAGCCGTGGTTCTCGCGCGGATAAACCACAAACTCGACCGGTACATTCATTTCCTTGAGCGCCATGTAAAACTCTTGCGCCTGCGCGATTGGCACGCGCGTGTCCGCCTGTCCGTGCATGATCATTGTTGGCGTCTTCACGTTCTTCACATACTTCATCGGCGAACGGTCCCAATACAAATCGGTCGCTTCCCAGGGCGATTTGTCCGAATAAAACCAGCGGAGATAACGTTGAATGTCGTTCTGCGAATACATGGAGTAGACATTTGAAAT
>JBKPNP010000225.1:0-1504 GCA_046732775.1 Acidobacteriota bacterium | reverse complement strand
CTGTCGGGTGTGGAACGCATGATCAGTGATAGTGTTCGTTCGGTAGTTGACCATTCGCAGCTCGAAACGATTGAGCGCGAAGTGAAAGAACAGTTGAAGCCTTATCGTAAACAGATGGAAGCAAACGTCTACGCGCAGACGATGGATAACCTATTGCTCAAGCGTCTACGCGATCAGTTTGGAATTCCGCGACTCAGTCTGTTTTATCTCTGAACCTCAACGACATGGACGACGCAGACGAGAACACGCAAACATTTGAAGTTGAAATCGAACGGATGCTTCCGGGCGGAGTCGGCCTCGGGCACGTCGAAGGTTTGACGTTGTTTGTTTCGTTGGCAGCGCCCGGCGATCTGGTGCGTGTGAGAGTTGACCGCACTCAGGGCGCCGTCGCCTTCGCATCGATCGTCGAAGTGCTGAAGCCGTCCCCGGTTCGAATCGAGCCCCCTTGTCCGTACTTCGGACGGTGCGGTGGCTGTGATTTTCAGCAGCTGACCTATGAAGCGCAGCTCCAGGCAAAAGTCGAAATGATTCGCGACTGCCTGCACCGGATAGCGAAACTCGAACTGCCCGGCGAGATCAGTATCAGTCCATCAAGCAATCAGTGGCGTTACCGTTCGCGAGCGACCTGGCAAGTCGATTCCGACACGAAACAGATTGGCTACTACGAGCGCGGCACCAACCGGGTGTGCGACGTGGAATATTGTGCGGTGCTGGCGCCTAAGCTGCAGGAAGCGCTCGAGAAGGTCAGGAGTTACGTTGAATCAAAGCGCGTGCGGCAACCAAAGCACATCGACATTGTGCAGGGCGATCGAGCGCTCTCGGTGTCGCCGGCGATTGCCGGGTTTACTGCTCAGGTGATTAGCCGGGACATCGCAAATGAGCACTATCAATTCAACGCCGACACCTTTTTTCAGATTAACGACGAACAGCTACAACCGCTGATCGATGCAGCCATGGGAGATCTGATTGGTCAAAAGGCCATCGATCTTTACTGTGGCGTTGGCTTATTTACTTTGCCGATGGCCCGGCGATTCGCGCGCGTGACTGGCGTTGAAGGAAACCCGCGAGCTGCAGATTTTGCCCGACGAAACGTCGCGCACGCCCAACTGGTTAACGTTGAGATCGCGAACCTCGGAGTCGCAGACTGGCTGAAGCATTCCCGTTCATTTGAAGTGCTCGATTTTCTGTTACTCGACCCTCCGCGCGTCGGCTGTGAAAACGCCGTAATCGCAGGAATCCTCGCCATGCGGCCGCGTCGCATCGCGTACGTGTCGTGCGATCCGGCGACACTCGCACGCGATCTGAAAAAAATCATCGCTGACGATTACACCCTTGACTCGGTTTCTGCCTTTGATATGTTCCCGCAAACGCATCACGTGGAAACCGTGGCCCGTTTAACCGCCAAAAGACAGCTCTAGTTCGAAACCGCTCGTCACCCGCTGCAGTGTGCCGCTCAGGCATAGTCGTTCCCCGTTTCGGAGGACGGCCGCCACTGAATGGGAGC
>JBKPNP010000224.1:0-1677 GCA_046732775.1 Acidobacteriota bacterium | reverse complement strand
AGCGTAAGGACGTGACACATGAAGACGCGGAGGCGGTCGGCCGCCTTTGCAGCGCATGCTGGCGAGTCGGCGTCGCCGCGAACTCTCGCGAAACCGTCAAGCACGCCGATCAGAAATTTGAAAACGTAAACATTCGCGGTGTCACGCCGGCAACGATGTTTGATGTGGACGGGCGCGCCATCGACGTGGGACGCATCTGGACGGATGCGGAAGGAGCGTCGGGACGTGAAATCTGCGTGGTCGGCCCGGATGTGCTGACCAATCTCTTCGGCGGCGCTTCTGCCGATCGGGCTATCGGCCAGGAACTGAGAATCGCCGGACGGCCGTTTCAAATAATCGGCGTACTCGAGCCGCTCGGCTCGATCTTCGGCGCTTCGCGAGACAGCGTCGCATACATTCCCTATTCGACTTATCAAAAACTCTACGGCGCGCGCGACTCGGTCGTGATCTTCATACAAGTGCCGGCCGCGGAGCAGCTCGAGTCAGCTGAAGATCAGGTGCGCACGATCATGCGTAATCGACGCGGCGGAGTTTTCAAACAGGATGACGACGAAGGATTTTCCGTGGAGACCCAGGACGTGTTTCTGGACCTGTACGGCAAAGCCACGTCTAATATTTATCTCGTTACCATCGGCGTCGCGGCCATTTCCCTGGTGGTCGGTGGGATTGTGGTTATGAACATCATGCTGGTGTCCGTCACCGAACGCACCAAAGAGATTGGCATACGGAAGGCCATCGGCGCGCGACGCAAAGACATTCTGACGCAGTTTCTGATTGAGGCAGTGATGGTGACGGCGATTGGCGGTGCGATTGGCGTGGTTACCGGCTTTGGTCTCGCTTATTTGATCGCTGCCCTCATTGGCTTTCCACTTTTGATCAGCGTCGCTTCAGCGGTACTGGGCGTGGGCGTATCGTCGGTGGTGGGAATCGTGAGTGGGCTGTGGCCCGCCTGGCGCGCTGCCGGACTGGATCCGATCGAAGCGCTGCGGTCGGAGTGAGAGGGGCCGCCCCCCGTAACCGCACCAGTGACCAAGCGCAACAAGTCTTTCGGAGTGCGGTGACCTGTCACCGCTTTCGCAGGCTGCGACCTGTCGCAGCCGACGGATCGCTAATTCTCAACCAGGACCGCGGCGACAGGTCGCCGCGAAGAAAAAGCGGTGACAGGTCACCGCACTCCGAAAGACTTGTTGCTCTGGTCACTGGTGCGGTTTACTGACCACTGATACTGCCCACTGATCACTGCCCACTGCCCACTGACTGCCATGCGCCTCGACGATATCAAAGAATCCGCCCTGATGGCCTTCGACACGTTGCGTGCTAACAAGCTGCGTTCGTCGTTGACCATACTCGGTGTCAGCGTTGGAGTGATCACCGTCATCTTCATGGTGTCGATCATTCAGGGACTGAACAAAGCATTCGCCGATCAGGTTGAATCGCTGGGTTCAAATACGATCTTTATCTCCAAATTTGATCCAGCCTTTGGACGCCCGCCGGGCCCGGAAGAGATTCACCGCAAAGATCTGACGATGGACGACGCCGACGCTCTGCGTCGCGAAGCGCCGTCAATCGCCGGCGTGTCTCCAATCCATCGCATGATTGCGGTGACTGCGCGCTACCAGGACAAGCAAACCGACACTCCGATTTTGCTCGGCGTTACGCCCTACTACGAGTTTGTGC
>JBKPNP010000223.1:0-7137 GCA_046732775.1 Acidobacteriota bacterium | reverse complement strand
ACCAAAAAGCGCGAATTGCAACCTGAGCAGGCCGCGGCCGCCTACGAGATTACGAAACACATCTCGGTTACGGCGGGGCCAGGCTCCGGCAAGACGACCGTGTTGGTCGAGCGTTACCTTCACATCCTGCGGCAAAAGCCGAATCTCAACATCGATCAGATCGTAGCAATCACGTTTACAAATCGCGCCGCTAATGAAATGCGCGAGCGTTTGCGCGCGGAGTTGAATGTGATTCTGCGCGATGCGTCGACAACGGAGCGTCGTCACTGGCTCAACTACAAGCGCACGCTGGACGGTGCGGTGATTACCACCATCCACGGTTTTTGCGCGCGGCTGTTGCGCGAATTTCCGGTCGAAGCCGGCATAGATCCGCAATTCCTACTGCTTGACGAACATCGCGCGGCGATGCTTTTGGAGTCGGTGGTGGAAGAAACCCTGACTGAATTCATCAGTTCAGGACACCCGGAGATTTCGCGGCTCACGCTTGGAGTTGGCCGCGGAAAACTTGCCGCCGCGCTGGCTCAGGTCTATCGAGACGTGCGCGGCCAGGGGCTTTCGTTCGAGTCGTTGGCATTGAAAACGGCGCAGAGTCATGCGACCGAGGATGACCACGCGCGTGCGCTTTGTGAGCTGGCGCAAACGATGACCGAGTTTCTGGCGTTGCGTCGCTCCACCGTCGCGAGCAAAGGGAACCACAGCGAAGTGACCTCGAGCTGGTCGCGATTGCAGCCGCTCATCAACGCAATACCTGAAATTGAAGCGCTCGCGGACTACTGCCGTGCGGTTGAAGGTTTTCGTAAGGTGCGGCCGCAGGCGCGCGGCGATTTCAAGGAACACGTTCAAGCACTTGACGCACTCGTTTGGGCAACTGAACTGCAGGGTCGTGTGCCACAGATTTCTTTGGACTTGTTTGCGAAACAGTATGCGCTCGAAATTGCGCTGTTGCTGCGACGAATCGACGAGCGGCTTAACGAGGAGAAACAAAAACTCTCAGCGCTCGATTTCGATGATCTGGAGTTGCGCACGCTCGAGCTCATTCAACGTCCGGAGGTGTTGGTGCGGACGGCGGAACGTTACAAGTATTTCCTGGTCGATGAATTTCAGGATACGAACTCTTTGCAGCGCCAGCTGCTCGAGCAATTAGCTTTGAAAAACGCCAGCGCGAACCTTTTCATCGTCGGCGATCAGAAACAGTCGATCTACGGTTTCCGCGGGGCCGATGTCACCGTCTTTACGGAGATGACGGAACGTTTGCTGGCCGCGGGCGGCGAGCCAAAGCCATTGCTGCTGAATTTTCGCAGCCAGCCGCCGCTCATCGATTTCTTTAACTTTCTGTTCGCGCGACTATTTCGCCCGGTCGAAGAAGTTTCGGCGCGGGAGCGAGCAGAGCTTGGTTACGTTGCGCATGAACCGAGCGACGCGCGGCGTGAGCTTCGCGATTCCGGCGCGCTCGTCGAGTTAATGATAACCACCGAGCAGGCAGCCAACGGTGACGATCTCAAAGCTGAACAAACTTCACGCGAGCTCGACGCCGAGCAAGTGGCGCGGCGGATTATCTCGTTGACTCAAGGCGGGCGGGCGAGTGAAGGGACGGAGCAAAGCGGGCGGGACGCCCGCGGTCCAATAAGCGGTTCGAGGTTTAGCGACATCGCCTTGCTGTTTCGCGCGATGACACACGTACAAACTTACGAGTCGGTTTTTCGTCGCGCGAACATTCCCTATCAAACCGTACTGGGCCGGGGCTTTTACGAACGTGAAGAAATCACGGACCTGATCCAGTTGCTGCGGTTTCTCGACAACAAGACTGACGAAATCGCGCTCGCTGCAATTTTGCGTTCGCCGTTGTGCGGAATTTCCGACAACGCGTTACTCGCTATGCGTTGCGGCCCTTCGCTCGTTGAGCTGGAAGACGGAACCGATCCGCTCAAACACTTTACGCAGACACGCCGGCTGTTCAGCGCGCTGCGGCGTCACCGTGAGATCGCCTTCATCAGCGAGGACGAACACGTTTTACTCGACCGCGCCACAAATCTGATTAACGGTTTAATTGCGCGCCAGCATCACTACTCACTTTCCGCGCTGCTGCGTTTTGCAGTTGAGCGTTCCGAGTTGGCTACCGTGATTGCCGCAACCTTCGACGGCGCCCAGCGGCTGGCAAACGTGCAGCGGTTGTTCACCCTGGCGGAACGTTTTGAACGTTCGGGAGCGCACCTGATCAGAGATTTCGTTCGCTACGTGGAAGAGTTTGAGGCGATCGGCAGTCGTGAAAGTGAAGGACAGATCGACGAAGCTACCAACGCGGTTAAGTTGATGACGATTCACCAGGCGAAGGGCCTCGAATTCCCGGTCGTTATCATTCCCGATTTACAGCGCTGGTCGAAGCCAATGGACAACTGGATGCTCTTGGATCGTCAGCGTGGTCTGACCCTGAAAGTGCCGGATGGGCGCGGCCGTTTGGTCGCAGGTCTAACGTTTTGTCAATTCGAACAGCGACACGCGTGGCGAGAACAGTTTGAGAGCATGCGGCTGCTTTATGTTGCCGCCACCCGCGCGGAGGATCGACTGATTCTTTCGGGCACGATTAAGGACGTCGATAAGCTCGGCACAAAAGCTGAGACCTGGCTGAACTGGATCTGGCAGTCTTTGGAGTTGCCGCCGCAACCACGCACCGGAATTGTCGAGCTTGCGCCGGGACTGCCGTTGCAAGTCACCGTCAATATTGCCGACGAAGAAACAGCGACGATCGAGACGGAAGTACAGCTTGAAGCTGCCGGCGGACAAGCTGCCGCGACCGCTGAAACGATTGCCGACGCGTTTCCGTTGCTTGGCGGAATTCCGACTGCAGCAGGGAACGCAGTTCATCGTTTGAGTGTGACGCAGTTGATTAATTACCAGCGTTGCCCGCGGCAATACTATTTCGATCGTGTGTTGCACGCGCCGGCGCCGGATGCGCTGGCGGTGTGGAACAACGCGGAAGCGCCCGAGCCTCCGGCAAATTTGACGGCGACGCTTAAGGGCGCAGTGATTCACCGCTTCTGCGAAACCTACGTGTCGACTGACGATGCCGAGCAGCGTCTGCGTCAAAGTTTCGCGGAAGTCGTAAGCGGTCGTCAGGCGGAGTTCGCCGATCGGGTTGAAGAGATTAATACGGAAGAAGCTATCGCAGAGCTTTTGCCACTCGCCCACAATTACCTCTCGAGTTCGGTGTTCGAGCGAGTGGAGCGCGCCCGCGCGCCGTTTATTTCGGGGACAACCGCTAAGGCTCTCGCAGGGTTCGCGCCACCGCGTAACGAAGCCGGGCTTTGGAGTGAACTCGCCTTTCGCGTTCGCCGCCCCTTCGGAATATTGAGCGGCGCGATCGACAAGTTGCTGATAACTCCAGCGACTGAAGGAGAGGGTTTTGACGTTGAAGTGATCGACTTCAAAACGAACCGGCTCAGCCGGCCGACGTTCGTCTCAGCGCCAATAGATGAACAGATTGAACTTCCTGCGGGCAAACCGAAGCAAACCAAACGCGGCGCCGCTGCGGCTGCCGTTGAGCAGATTGCCTTTGATTTCAATGCTGCGACCAGCCGGGCTTCGGTCCGCGTCGAAACGTCTCTTGACGACCGCGTGAGCCTGGCGGCGCTCGATTATCAACTGCAAATGCAGGCATACGTTTTGGCGGTGCGTGAGTTGGTGCCTTTGCTCTCGCCGGCGTCCAGGATTTCGGCGACGCTTCATTTCCTCGAACCGAACGTTGAGTTTCACTTAGCCGACCCCTTGCTCGCGCCGGAAATTTGCAAACAGACGATCGATGAAGCGATCGTTGCGATTATCTCCTCCGGCACCCCTGAGCAGTTTCCTGTTCACACTGCGAATCACTGCCGCATGTGCAGCTTCCTTAGTATCTGCCGCGCCGGCCGCGAGTGGGTGCGCGCTAGCTGACTCGTGCGCAACCGTCCCGGTTGCTGCCTTAGCTAAATAAAACGCAAGCGGGACGCTTGCGCTTCAGTCCGCTTGCGCTCCAGTCGTTAACTCCAGTCTGCGCACTGGACGCCGGCCACTTGAAAGCAGTATTAAAGGAACACGCCCCCAAAAAGAACAAGGTTTTCAGGAGGTTCGAGATGGTTACGAGCAAGGGTGGGGTTGGCAAAGCGCGTACGCGTGAAATTTCTGCGTCCGCTACGCGTTGCCGCCGTAAGTTTCTGCGGTTTTTTCCGGGTGGCTTTAAGGACGAAACCTACGTCGACTGGGAACGCGGTTACAAGTGGACAGCGCACCAGCAATGGAACGAGGTTTTGGAACGCGGCAAGTTTCGCGCGTTGCTGACGAAGGGCGAATTCGCCGAGATCGCCGCTCACGCGGTCAGGATTGAGTCGCGCACTAACCTGCTTTTTTCATTTGAAAAGATGGCGTTGCGCGATGCCGTGAAGTCGGCGGCAGGCGCGCGCTTGTTTGCCGAGGGGCTGTTTAATTTCCTTCACGGCAGCGGCTCGCCTCAGCGCAAGTTCGAAAAGTGGGTCGAGACTGTAGCGCAGTTGCCTCGTAAACAAACGCGCGTATTGACCTGGCCGTTGCTGACAGTGTGGGGCTTCGTGGCCCAGCCGGAAACGCACATGTTTCTCAAGCCCAACGTCACGCGTATTGCCGCTCGCGAATACGGTTTTGAGTTTCGGTACCAGTCGCGGCCGGCGTGGGCCACCTACGAAAGTTTGCTTGATTTTGCGGCTCAGGTGCGCGCCGACGTGAGAGATTTGCAGCCACGCGATCAAATCGACATTCAGTCGTTCATCTGGGTGCAGGGTTCAGACGAATATGAAGAGTGAGTTGTGATGCGCTAAGCTGTCGGGAAGTCGACGGGAAAATATGAGCAAAGAAACTGAAGCACAAGTCGGCGCTGCAGCACCGGACTTTTCACTGCCGGACGGCGACGGTCAAAACTGGCGTTTGTCTGATCAGCGCGGCCGAGTGGTGGTTTTGCTTTTCTATCCCGGTGACGAGACGCCGATCTGCACGCGGCAGATGTGTTCAGTGAGAGATCGTTGGGAGGACTACTCGGCGACGGGCGCCGAAGTGGTAGGAATCTCGACAGACTCGGTGGAGTCGCACGAGAAGTTTGCTGCGAATCATCAATTGCCATTGCGTTTGCTGTCTGACACGTCGGCAACAGTGGCAAATCTTTATGGCGCACGCTCGTTGATTCCAGGGAAGGTGGCGCGCTCGGTGTTCGTGATTGACCCCGGCGGGACCGTTACTTATCGCGACGTGCGGCCGTTGGGATTGTTTCGCCCTAAGGATGATGAAGTGCTGAAGGCGATAGGCGAAGCGGGAAGACGTACTTAAGTTTCAAGTTTCAAGTTTCAGGTTTCAAGTTCGGAAAAGCGATCATTTGATGTGAGTTGATCACACCACTTCGGCGTTCGGTGCATGCCGTACTGGGGTCTGCGATACCAATGCCCGAACTTTAAACTTGAAACTTGAAACTCGGAACTTTTTTAGGGGGTTATATGGCGGACAACATTAAATGTAAACACTGTGGCGAGAAGCGGCCCGCGCTCGGGTTTGCGCCTTTGCCAAACGAGTTAGGGCAACGAATCGCGTTCGAGATTTGTCAGCCATGCTGGGCGGGCTGGCTGCAAAAGCAAACGCAGATTATTAATCATTACGGTCTCGATCTGACCAACCCCGACGCGCAGAATTTTCTGTTCGATAACATCAAGGGCTATCTGTTCGACGAATCTCTGCCCGTCAACGAACAGGCGCAGATCGACACGACCAAAGAAGGCAGCGTGAAATGGTAAGGATGAGAGATGAAGGATGAGGTGTGAATAAGAAGCGCTCGGGTTGGGGGTGAATCCTTCTCTTTCATTTCGCATTGGGCATTTGGCATTTTTCATTTTTTCATCCCTCATCCCTCTTCCCTCCGCCTTTCGCCTCTGGCTCACTAGTTGCTCGCTCCGTTCACAGTAACCCCCGCCCTGATTTTGACCCTGAGAATTAACAGTTAACTCTCCCCAAATTGCAGACTCGGCAGTCCGTTGGTCTAACGTACTGGTGGGTTTTGATTCGCACGTATGTTTTTCGAACTGCGCAATTCCACAGGAGGTTTCAGATGAGGGTTAAGTTCTTTGGAATCATAGTCGCGTTTGCCGCGACGCTATTACTGGCCGGATGCAGCGAAACTGCCAACACCAACCTGAACGCGAATGCGAACGTTAACGCCAACGCGAACGCGAATTTACGGGCCAACGCCAACACGGCTAACACCAACACAAACCAGGCACCCACCCGCGCCGAGTATGAAAAGAACAAACAGACTTACTCGGAGCAGGCCAAAGGTCTGGGCAGCAAAATCGGCACTGGCCTGGACGACGGATGGCTTTGGACCAAAACGCGTTTCGATTTAGCAGCCGTCGATGATCTGCGTGACTCGACTATCAACGTCGACGTGGACAACGCAGTGGTGACATTGAGCGGCACCGTCGCTTCGGCCGAGCAGAAGGCCAAAGCGGAATCAACTGCGAAGTCGGTTGAAGGCGTGAAAAGCGTGAAGAACATGTTGAAGGTTGCTGCTGCTTCGGCAAACGCAAACGTGGCGAACAGCAACGTCAGGAAGAAATAGTTGACATTTTGCGGTGGGACGGTCGAGGAGTCCCTGCGCCGCGGCAGCGGCGTAGTTAATTGGTCCGCGCCGCGCGCTGGAGGCGCGCAAAGTTCTGGGCGCACCTTCAGCGCGCCCATTTCTTTTACGCCGTGATCCAGAGGTTTCACCTCTGGCTACCCTCTTAGCGCATCTTCAATGCGCCAATGAACTGTTCAGTGTGTTCCGCCGCGCAAGTTTTACTTCCACCGTGTTTCTAAGCTAAGCTTCGGCTTCCGTTAGTGCAGACAATCCAGTTGTTGCGCTCCCGTGGCATCCCCAGTATCGCGGGCGTCAACTCACCCCAATAGCAATAAGTGACTCAGGAGGAACTCGACTGTGCTTAATCGAAGCATACTCAATCGTACGTTTAATGCGACCGTCTTCATTGCCTTTGTTTTTTCTGTCGCCGCCATCGCCAACGCGCAAACCAAGTTGCTGCGCTTCCCGGACATCAGCGGCGACCGCACCGTCTTTACTTACGGGGGCGACCTTTGGACTGCGCCCGCGAGTGG
>JBKPNP010000222.1:0-4127 GCA_046732775.1 Acidobacteriota bacterium | reverse complement strand
GGCAATTTCGGGCAACGGCACGCGCGCGAGTGAAAGAACCGAGGCAGGTTGAGCAATGGGAATGATCTGTTGGGTCTCGCCAATACAGACACACCACTCCTTTGTCACACCGCACTTAACTCTAAGAGCGCGCGCAACCATGTAGGCCGCTGCTCCGAAAACCACGGCGATGATCGGACTGACCAGGAGCGGCAGGAAAAACGAATTCCCCAGCTTGCTGAAATTCACTTGCAAGCCAACCGCCGCCAGGCCCGCGCCAATCAACGCACCCGTTAACGCGTGGGTGGTGGAGACGGGAAAGCCCGTCAGCGTCGCCAGCATTACAGTCAGGCCGGCGGCCAGCGCCACCCCGAGCAGAAACTGTGGCGACACTGTCAGCGCATCAGGCACCAGGCCCTTGCCCGAGAAGTTTTTTACCAGTGCCTCAGCGAGAAAAATCGAACAGACTGAACCGGCGAGGGTAGTAAGTGTCGCCCAGGCGATAGCGCGCTTGTAGTCAGCCGTGCCGCTGCCAAATAAGGTGGCCACTCCTTTGAAGTTATCGTTCGCTCCGTTCGAGTAGGCGAGGAACACAGTTGCGATGAAGAGCAATGCCAGCGTCACCTCACATCACCTCCTTCGGCAAATGAGTCGTTACTTGTTTCGGCAGGCCAAGGTGTCGTCGCGCCTTTTGCTCAAACGGGCGCGCCGGATTTGTCATATATAAACCGCAACAGCGATTACAGATCGGCAAACGATTACCGAGCATGTGCTTGCGAAACTTCACGGCCATCTCAGAATTGAACGACGTCATAAACCCGTCACGGAACACGTTACCGGCGATGATGTCGGGATGGCCGGGACAGAAAATCAGATCGCCATTGGCATGTACGCGCGCCCAGTAAAAAGGCATGAAACAACTCTCGTTGCCAAAGGTGTTGAGGTAGTCAGTAAAGTATTTTTCATAATCCTGGCCGCGTAATTGACTCGGCGTAGTGACGACAAATGGAGGCGACAGGCGAAATCGCTTGCGCCGCAGCACGCGCTTCAGCGCCGTGGCCACATTTCCGTAGTCGTGCTTTTCATGATCAGCCGACACCCAGCCGCGCCAGGCGCCTGACGATTTCACCCCAAACTCTTTTTCAAGATGCTTTTCATAAGTCAACCCGATCTTCTCGGTGAGGAACCAACGGAAGTTGTAGTTAATCGCAAACGCCTGGAAGACGCGGGCAACGTCGTAAGCCTTTTCCAAGACTTCAGTCGTCCATTCGCAAACAACAATGCTCATGATTACAAACGGAGGAGGCGTGCCGGCGCGTCGTCTGAGCGCAAACAACTCAGCGATCGCCGTGCGTGCGCGGGCGAAGGTGCCCGGCCCACGAACTCGATCGTGTGTTTCCTCGTCGCCGTCGATCGACAGGAGAAACGCCAGATTCTTTATCTGCGCTAAGGCTTCCAGGTGCGGCCCAAGCAAGGTGCCGTTAGTTGAGAACATCACGTCGAATTGGCGCTCGCTGAGAAGGCGCAGCAGCGTCGGCGTGTGCTTGTAAGCGAAAGGTTCGCCGCCGTGTACGCTGATGAGAGAATCGGCCGGCGAAAGTCCGCGCAGCAAACGCACTAAACCCTGTTCGTCCATGTGCGTCGCATGACGGACGCCGCTTAGGAAGTAGCCGTTCTCGCCCCACTGATTGCAGAAAGGGCAGCGCAGATTGCAAGCCTCGGTAGGAATTAGTTGAACTACAGTCGCCGCCGGGAGCTTGAAGCTGCCGTCGCCGACCGCGTTTTCGTATGCCTTGCCCCACTTGCGCTGGCGCTGCTGGTTGCGCCGGTACATTTGGAAGAAGTGAACATAATCTGCGAGGGTGTAAGGATGTTGCACGGTCGTATCTCCGCCAGTAGGAAAGGCAGGAATGCCTGTCCTACTTAAGGCACCAGAACAATCTTGCCGTAACTGTCGCGGCTGGCGAGGAGTTCATGAGCCTCACGAATCTCCGCTAATGGAAACGTGTGTCCGATTTGGATCGTGAGTTTGCTTTCAGTAAACCAGTCCAACAATGTGTCGAGGGACGGCAGCAATAAATCAGCCCGCCCGAAGATTCCGTTCAAGTGAAAGCCGAGCACCGAATGGGAACGGAAAAACAACTTGAGCGTGTCGATTGGTTGCGGCGCCCGCCCGGCAGCGCCGTAGACCACTAAACGCCCAAACGCCGGAAGCATTGCCAGGCTTCGTTGAAAAATGTCGCCGCCGATCGATTCAAGACAGATGTCCGGACCTCGACCGTTGGTCAGTTCGCGCACCACAGTCTCAAAGTCTTCGTAACCAGCGGCCGCGTCGGCTCCCAGTGCTAAAGCTTTCGCGCGCTTTTCAGCCGTCGAAGCAGTAACCACGACGCGCAGACCCAATAACTTCGCGATCTGAACAGCGGCGGTGCCGACTCCTCCCGCTCCGGCATGAATCAAAACCGTTTCACCGCTCACGGCGTGGGCCAGGGTAATCAGGCAGTGATAAGCAGTCAGATACTGCACTGGAAATGCCGCGCCCTCATTGAAAGACATGCTTTCCGGTAAGCGAATACATGCGCGCGCCTTCTGGCAAACGAGTTCGGCATGTGCCGCGGGCGCCAGCACTACCACGCGCGATCCGATCGGCAACAAGTGACCAACGTCCGCGCCCGCCGATTCAACGATGCCTGCCGCCTCCATCCCTGGAATGTATGGCGGCTTCGGTCCTCCGGGATATAAACCTTCGCGCTGCGCGATGTCAGCGAAGTTCAATCCGCACGCCTTAACCCGCACCACCACTTCATCGCTTTCGGGTGCCGGATCCGGAACATCGACAAGCTCCAGCTGCGTTGGATCTCCAAAGGCTTTTACTCGCGCGGCCTTCATTGGATCTGCGCTGCCTTTCTCGCACGGGCGATGTGGTCAGCCACGTATGCGGCATCGCGAGCCATCCCGCGGATATAAGGCGAAGCGAAGGTGCGGCCGAAGCGATAACCGAGGATGTACAGACCCGGCGCTCGGGTGCTCTCGCAATTGCGCACCAGCGGACGGCCGTCGGGATCGAAGTCGAGAAGACCATCGAGGTGCTTCGTGTCATAACTAAAACCGGTGGCAAAGACGACCAGATCAGGTTGCAAGCGTTGACCGCCGGCCAGCACCACAGTGTCTTGTTCGTAATGATCCACGCCGGGCACGCGAATAATGATGTTTTTGTCGATCGCCCTTTTCACTTTCAGTCCGGTCATTGGCTCCTTCATTCGTCCCGCGCGCCAGCCCAGCAAGCATGACGGCAATTGTTCCGGAAGCCACACCAGGTAATGAATGTCGATGCCGCAAATCCAATGCGGAAAACAACAAAGGCGAGAGCGCACGGAAAGCCACGCTTTATCGCCCGGCGTTCTTAAGTCCAGCCACTGCTCGAGCACTTCAGCAGCAGATGCACCGCCACCTACAACTAACAGCTTCCGTGATTGAGACAGGTCACTCGAGCGTGCGTTCAAACTGTGTAGCCAACGGAAAGAGACTTGCTCGGGACGAAAGTTTTCCGGCAGTTGCGGATGACTGATTATGCCGCTGGCATTAATTACTTCACTCGCATCAATCTCATGTTTCCTACCGTCCGCAGTTTCGTAAGTGATTCTGAATCCGGGTGCGCCGCCGCCGCGCTTGACGGAAACGACAGTGGCGCCGGAAATGACTTCAATCTTGTGTTGGCGCGCGTAGATCTCGAGTTCGGTAACCAGATTACGGAAGGGTAGATAATCTGGTTCGTCGGCCATCGCCTTCATGTCGGGAAGCAACGATAACGACGTTGGTGAAAGCAGTTGCATGTCCGGATCCACTTGTCGCAGCGCAGAGCCGACGCCGGCGCCAGCTTCAAGGATCAGCGCGTCGATATTGCGTTTTTGCAGACAATGCGCGGCGGCCAGGCCGGCGGGTCCCGCTCCAATGATGACCAGGCGAGTATTTGGTGCGGCTGCGGTCATTCCACATTTCTCATTCGCTGAGGAGTTCTTTCACCGTCAGATCCACTAACTGTTCGGCCGCGCTCGGTGAAACCGCTGTTTCGCGGTAGGTCAGAAATATCTGTGCGTAATCAGGCGACGCCAGAACGGCCAGCGCCGCGCCCATGTTCAAACAGACCG
>JBKPNP010000221.1:0-3820 GCA_046732775.1 Acidobacteriota bacterium | reverse complement strand
CCCGAGATGTAAGCGATTTTCGTCGCGTCAGGCGACCAGGAGAGGTTTGTGTTGTTAACGTGCTCGAAATCGTCGGCAGTCAACGGTGCGACACCGGTGCCGTTCGCGTTCATCACGTACAGGTGGTTGTCATTCTGCCGGAGAAAAACGATCTTCGTACCGTCGGGCGACCAGGCGTGCGCCTTTTCGTTGGCAAGGCTCTGGCTGAGGTTCGTCTGCCCGCTGCCGTCCGCGTTCATGGCATAGATTTCCCGGTTGCCGTCGCGTTCACTGATGAAAGTGATCCGGCCGACCGCTGCAGTCTCGGGGCTAAGCGGCACACCGCGGCCTGGGAGGACGTTGGTAGCCAACACGCACGTAATCATGAAAAACTGCAGGACGCGAATTGAGGTGAGCTTCATCGGTATACCTCCGAAACTTTTTACAGCAAGTCTGCACGTGCGTGGCGGCCGGTGAGGCGTGCACGAGTGCGCTCGCCAGCCGACGCGGACCCGCGCATTCAATGAGCAAAGGGAGATCGGTTAACTGTAATCCAACGCTGGCCTTCAGCGCGACGCGCGATCGGCGTTCAAGCTGAAGCAAAGAAGTTGCCTAGAAATATGCCATCGAGCCCTCAGTCGTCAAGTTTTTGCCGGCTGCGGCGCGGTCATTAAAGAAAATTTGCCATTGCCACAGCAGCGGCGTCTTCGTCGGTTAGCTGTTTAGATTTAGACCCTTGTTCTGCCCAATGAAAAACAGAGCGCGGTCAGTACGCGGAGCGGACATCAGCGTAAAGCCCGGGGCGTGAGCCACAGGTGAGTCGCGAACGTATCGGTTGAACCAGCGAAGCGGATGAAAGACGCGATCCTGGGGCTTACGCCTCAGGCTTTACGCTGACGTCCGCTGCGCGTACTGCGAGCGCGCCCGTCCAACATTATGTGGCAACTAGATATTCGCTCTGCACCAAGCCACTCTCATAGTGTCTTGTCGCGAAATGTTTAAGAGTGATGTCGTGTGGCAATGAACCGAAGAGTGGAATCCCGTCACCGATAAGCACTGGAACCCGTGTGATGATGAGCCGCTGAATAAGACCCGCCCGAAGAAACCGCTGAATGGTTATTCCGCCGTCGACGTAAGCATGCTTAATCCCGCGAGCGTCGAGCTGCGATACGATGTCCACTGGCTCACCAAACAAATGTTCGACCACGGCGTCAGCCGGAGCCGGTTCGAGCGCGTGACTGCTGAGAACGAAGACAGGCTTTTCGCCGTAGGGCCAAGCGTCGAATGACAAGACCGTTTCGTAAGTCTTCCGGCCGATGATCAGCGCGTCAACACTTTCCATAAACTCATCGTAGCCGTGAGGTTCACCGCCGCCTGCCGGCAGGAAATCGAACTTGTAATTCGAGCGAGCGATGAACCCGTCCAGGCTGGTACCGATAAAAACAGAAGCTTTCACGAGTAGTCCTTCTGGCTGTCGCTTACAACCGAAATCGCTCTGCAGTCAGAGTCGTGGCGAAATTCTTTCTACCGCTTCCTTCGAGGCAATGACCGGATAAACTTCGAACTCGACCAGATCGTTCCAATTGACGATCCATTCCTCGATGTCTTTCGGATCGTCAGCTTCCATCAGTTGAAAGCAACGTTCGAGGTTCTCATCGACCCAGCTTGACACGTATCGCAACCCTTGCGGAGCCAGCCGGCCGCGATCGCGGAAGCGGCGATACACAGGCACAGGATCCTGGTTCTTGAAGTGCTCAATAATCATGTAAAGCAAAGCCGTTTCTCCAAATCGCGGAACTTACTTAGATAGTTTGAGCGCCGTTAATAATTCGGTCTACGCTCTAGAATCATTCGCCGCTTCGTGTAGTCGAAGATCACCTTGAAGCGGCGGAACGCTGCGCCGCCAATGAACCCATCAGCATCGGTGTTCGGTTCCGACTGTCGAAACTCAGTCACCGGATCGGCTAACTGAAACTCACCAAGCTGTAACGCTTCTAAGGTGCCAATCCAGGACTGTTCCTTTGCATGGCCACCAAGTCCGCAGACCGGAACTGGCGTCATCCCGTCGGTCGAGGGTAAGAGACGGTGCTGGTCTATGAACGGCTTCAGCAGGCTTAGGGCCTGGGCGCTTCCGGTATCGAGCATAAAGCGACCCGTAATCGCAGGACGCCCCACCGCTTTGATCCGAGCTCGTGTGAAAATTTGCTGCTCACCTATTTCAAGCGAGATCTCTTTCCCCCTGCCGGCGTACTTGTAGCTCGATGAGTCATACACATTGAGAAGCTGATGCGCATAATCTATTTCGACGACGAATCGATCAAAAAATTCCTTACCAAGGATGCCATCCACCTCTCGTCTAGCCGCGCTTTGCTTGCTCTTGTCAGAGGGAATATTCCTGCCTTCTGGGTCTATAACAAACTCATTCACGCACGCCTCGACGGCGTCGAGCGCCGCGGCCACAAGCCTCCCAGGGGAAAATGCTACCCCGGCTAAGCTGAAAGACACCTTGTCCGTCACCAGATAAACATCTGGCTGGTGAGCGCCGATTCCTCCCGCGGGCCCCAGCAACTTCAGTTTCAACCCAAGTGCCTTCGCCTGCCGCGTATGGATGATCGAGTGAGCGCCTGTGTCGAGGATAAATGAGAGTGGTCGTGACGCGTTGACGCTGACGCGAACATAGATGAGGTTATCGTCGAGCTCGAAGGGAATCGCGAGAGCGCTTCTGCCGGAACTGAAGCGAGCGTCAGCACTCGGCGCGGTTGCGTAGGAACTGAGACACAACAGCAGAGTGCCAAAGCAACTGAAGCAGGTTAGTGCCAACCGTTTATGGTTCATGTTTAAAAGCCGTGCTATGGGCGAAGCAACTAGCGTCGGCCTTCAGCGCCTGAGCCCCGATAGCATCTGAGCGAGTGGAATAAACTCAATTCAGAAACGTGCTGTCGCGCGTCAGCTGCAAGGCTTGGAGCGGTAGTAAAATTGAGCCATTCCACCTGAAATCAGCGCCCCTCACATTCGCATTAGACCCAACAGAAATAACATTGAGGCCACGGAATTGAGCACCAGGAATAGTTTCGCCCACCAAAGCCATCGATGCTTTGCGTCAGCGAACCCATCAATTGTCTTGCACCAGTTGTTGACCGCGAGTGTTAAATCTTCGTCGGAGATTTCGGACCGGGACTTGAAAAGAGAATAGGTGTCGAAGGCCTCCTTCTTTAAAGGTACAACGCAGATTGCCTGTGCTGCGAAGAAGATGAGCAAGACCAATGGCACGAACAAAAGCGCGATTAACCAGATTGGAATCACTTGCTTCAAGTTTCCGAATCCGAAAACGGCCATGTACAATCCTTGTAAGACGCTCCCGATCATAATCAGTTGTTTGGCTGCGTCATCAAAGCGAGCTATAACCTGCATCGGTACATCTAGCCGTGACTTCGCCCAGTGGTCGATGACAGCGTCGAAAGTCCTCTTTGTCTCGAAAAATGGCATGTTGCTTATCTTCTGTACGTTCATGATCGTCCTCTCCTGGAGTAGCCTCGTTCAATGTAGCTTTGGAAAACCGCCTTCGAATCGATCAAATCAGTCAGCGCGAATCCTCCACACGCATGTACTGCACTTCCAACGCCGGGTTCGCGCCCTCATCAAGCAGCGACATCGCTCGCGTCCAACGCCCGAGCACGAACTCGTCGTAGAGGCGCACCTGGTATTTTCTGACACCACGTTCGCGACGATCGGGAGTGGTGGTAAGCTCGGCGCCGTGAAGTGCGTAGCGTCCGTCCGCAACACTGGACGATGTCCTCTCCAAAAGCCCTAACCTCGTGACGGTTCCGATACCGAACTCGTA
>JBKPNP010000220.1:0-1469 GCA_046732775.1 Acidobacteriota bacterium | reverse complement strand
CGCCGCAACAGCGGCGCGCGGTTACGCGGACTTTCAATCGCTGGCTTGCGAGCAAACATGGTGACGAAGACATTGCGAAGCCGGATCCGGAGTTGGCAACGTCCTTAGGCCTGCCTCCAAAAGGAGTGCAACAACGCGGCGGCGGCGATCGTAATCCGCTGAACGCATTTGCGCGCGTCGGCAAATTTTTCTGGCAACAGGTAACGCGAATTCGTTAGCTCAGAATGAGGATCATAATGCTTCTACCAGCCAGCGCGTGGACTGCGCACCGAAACAGAAATTCAGAACCGGGAGCGGTAGCGACCGGGTCAATGCGCGTTGCTATTCACGTTTGATCTGATTGAAGGTTTTGCCGTTAACGTTTTCATGCAGCTTGAGTTTAGGCGACGCGACCCGGTCGCTACCGCTCCCGGTTCTGAATTAGTCGACCCACGTCTGGACAGGTAGATCGCAGCAATGATCAGCTCCAACAAACTCGATCGAGGAAGTAGCACTAACCAGCCGCTTGAACGGACAGAACGTTCCGTTAAGGTCGAGGAAAGCCTCGAGCGCTTGAGCTGGCTAATGGATGACTTGTTTCGCATTCCGGGCATCGGTTGGCGCATAGGCCTCGACGCTCTGGTCGGCTTGATCCCCGGATTTGGGGATACCGCGACCTCGCTTGCGTCGTTCTACATTCTTGCGTCCGCAGTGCGTTATGGCGTTCCCAAAGTGACGATACTTCGCATGGGACTGAATATTGGCATTGACTATGTGATGGGGTCGCTGCCGGTCGTCGGCGACTTGTTTGACGCGTGGTGGAAATCGAACCGGATGAATGTTGAACTGGTGCGCAAGCGCGCGACCGTTTCGGCGGATGAGGCCCGCAAAGGAAAAATGAGCGACTGGCTCTTTGTAGGAATAATTATGCTTGTGCTGGCGGGGCTCGCTATTGGGGCAGCGGCGTTGAGCGTTTACCTGCTGGTGCTCATCGCCCGCCAGCTCTCGAATATTTAAGCCTGGGTCGCGATTTCCGCACTCTTCTCGTGCGCCGCGAGCACGCGATCGAGGTTCGACTTCAACAGATCCAATCCTCGCTCCCCTGCGGCAAAGCTGCGCAGCTTTCCCTCTCCGTCAAACAAATAATAAGCGGGAACGTAACCCTGATCGTTTCCGAATGCGTCTTTAAGTTTGTGCTCGTTATCAATCGCGCACGGCTCGAGAATCGAGTTTGACGCAATTGCGTCTCGAACCGATTCAACGTTTGTATCAGCTTCATAGCGCGGCATGTGTACCGCCACCACGCGCAGGCCGCGTTCTTTCAAGCTGTCGCGCCATTCGGCGACGCGCGGCATATTATCTTTACAGATTCCACAACTGACGGACCAGAAGTGAATCAGCGTCGGCTGGCCCTTCGCTTCGGCTTCGGCGTGGGCCTGGGTGCCGCCAAACCATTCCGTGGCGCCATCGAGACGCGGCATCTCTGTTCC
>JBKPNP010000219.1:0-1715 GCA_046732775.1 Acidobacteriota bacterium | reverse complement strand
GAATCGATCTTTGCCGCCCTTGAGTTCGAGTAGTGCCGCAATCTCCTGCAATGCGGCCGCGATCGCGAATTTGTCGAGACGTTTGGTCTTGGCCATGGGTAACTTAAGGATACAAGAATTCTTTCCGAATTGCGTTTCGGGAGCGGCGCTACTGCAGATTGACAGTGGCGACGTGGCACGGGGCAGTAGCCCGACAGTCATGGAGGGCTACTACGAAGCACAACTCGGGGGGACAACAGCGCGATAGCTCAATGTTGAGCGTCGACGTAGCCCTCCATGACTGTCGGGCTACTGCCCCGGCGTAGACAGCTCTCTTACATTTGCTTCTTGGCCTGGCGCCGAAGTATCAACGCACTGAGCGTTTCGGAAAGGCAAGCCTTTTCCCCACGGAAGGCGGCAAGCCGCTCTGCGCTAGCCCCGCAGCTTGAGATACGGGTTCGACATTGTCAGACACACTCTTATAAGCTTTCCAAACATTCATTCGAGGTTACGCAATGCCTATCGCATCAATCAATCCAGCCACCGGCGAAACTATCAAGACCTTTAACGCGCTTAATGAGTCGGAAATAGACGCGAAGATCGCGCGCGCTGCCGGCGCCTTTCAAACGTATCGGCGCACCAGCTTCGCTGAACGCGCGAGGATGTTGTCGCGCGCTGCTGACATTCTTGAAAACGAAAAACGTGAGCTCGCGAAACTCATGGCTTTGGAAATGGGTAAACCACTCAAGGGCGGAGTCGGTGAAGCGGAAAAATGCGCCTGGGTTTGCCGTTACTATTCTGAAACTGCAGCGCAACATCTGTCGGAACAACTGATCGAGACGAACGCCAGCCGCAGTTACGTGCGATTCGATCCTTTGGGACTCGTGCTCGCAGTGATGCCGTGGAACTTCCCTTTCTGGCAAGTCTTCCGTTTCGCGGCGCCGGCTTTGATGGCCGGCAACGTGGGACTGTTGAAGCACGCGTCAAATGTTCCGCAGTGTGCGCTCGCAATCGAAGACATCTTCACGCGCGCCGGTTTTCCCGAAGGCGTGTTTCAAACATTGCTGGTGGGCTCGGATGCAGTTGCTCGCATCCTCGAAGACCAGCGCGTGGCCGCCGCGACGCTCACGGGCAGCGAAGAAGCCGGCCGCAGCGTCGCCGCGGTTGCTGGGAAGCAAATAAAGAAAACTGTCCTTGAACTTGGCGGGAGCGATCCGTTCGTCGTGATGCCTTCGGCCAACCTCGATGAAGCGGTGACGACTGCGGTGAAGGCGCGCACAATCAACAACGGCCAATCGTGCATCGCGGCCAAGCGGTTCATCGTCGCCGCTGAAATCTACGATGAGTTTGAGCGCAAATTTGTTGCGGAAATGAAGGCGCTGCGCGTGGGCGATCCTTTGGACGAGGCAAACGAAATCGGCCCGCTCGCGATGGAACAAATCCTGATCGACGTTCACGAACAGGTGCGGCGGTCGATTGCAGCCGGCGCCACTCTGTTAACAGGCGGCCAGCGGTTGAATCGTTCCGGTAACTTTTACGAACCGACCGTGCTCGCGAATGTTCCGCGCGATGCGCCTGTTTCGTGCGAGGAAGTGTTCGGCCCGGTCGCGATGCTGTTTCGGGTAACTAACATTGATGAAGCCATTGAGCTGGCAAACGCTACAAGTTTCGGCCTGGGCGCCGCGGCCTGGACGAACGATGCCGGCGAACAGGATCGTTTCGTCGCAGACCTCGAG
>JBKPNP010000218.1:0-5641 GCA_046732775.1 Acidobacteriota bacterium | reverse complement strand
GGGGCAGAAGTCCGACAGTTACGGAGGGCTACTGCCCTGTGATGCCTGCTGCAGCTTTGCTGGTAGTGTGAAGCGGCCCACCGTGCTTTCGCCGATGCTGCCGAAGTAGAGCGTCCCATTGTGTTCGACGGCATTGGCGATTTCGGCGTAGCAATCAGCGGAGCCGTTTTGCAGGTTGTCGACGACTCGTCCGTTCAAGTCGAGTCCAAGTACGAAGCTATAGCGCTTCGGCGCGGGCTGCAGCGCTTTAGGAAGTCGCGCGACGATCCTTCTCAGGAAAGGATGCGGCAATAGCTTGTCGAGAAGGGCATCGCGGGGCGTCACGAGGGCTAGCCAGAATTTGTCTTTGCCGTTCGAGGAAATTCCATCGGGGAAACCCGGCAAGTTTTCGATGAAGATTTCGGAATGACCGTCGACCGCAGACGGACCACCGTCCGGTTGTATAGCTCCGTTCTTCAGCGAAACACGATGCACGCGATACTTGCCAGTCTCGACTACGAGTAGAAAACTTTGGTCGGGACTTACTGCGACTCCATTCGCAAATGCAAGCCCGCTTAACAACGTCCTCGTCGTCTTCGTCTTTGGATCGTAAGCGAGCAATCTTCCATTGGGCCCATGCTCGAGAATATCAGCGGTGAATTGTGTCAGAGGAAATTTGCTTGAAGCATCGGTGAAGTAAATTGTTCCGTCAGCGCCGACGTCGAGATCGTTCGTACAACCAAAGGCCAGTCCGTCGGCGCTCGTGGTCAACACCGTGACTGATCCATCGGGCGCGACTGATAGCAGACCCTTAATCGCGTCGGCGACGATTAGGTTCCCCGCCGGATCAAAAGCCAGGCCCAAAGGCCGACCGTGGGTATTCGCAAACGCTTCCGGATTCGTTCCGTCAGTCGCTAAGCGTATGATTCGCCCGTCATCAAGGCCCGTATAGATTCGACCTTCGGCATCAAGGGCTACGTCCTCCGGCGCAAAACCGTTACCCGCCGTTGGTGTTCCGGTTCCCAGCGACAACCTCGAAGTACTCGCTAGCACTGAGTTTTGTTGATACGCACCGGTCAGCGTCGGCGCCACGGCGGGCGACCACGCTCGAGGCGTTATGGCCACCGGCCAAAAAAGCAAATAGATAACGAGAATCGTGAATAGCGCGGGGACAGCGAGGAGAATACGTTTTCGATTAGTCACATTGTTAGAAGCAGACGGGGTGTAGGCGCGTCAGCGTTCGCCGCGCGACTCTTCTACCTGACTTTGCAGCGCCACGACAAGTTTCCGGATGCCCGGCTGATCCATCGGCTCAATTAAACGCAGTGCTTCATCGAGGACGCGCCGTTGATGTTCCGGCCAGTTAGGCATCCCGGCGACCGCACCAAGCTCTCCGTCGTAGAGTGCTGCGCGCGGCGGTCTCACGCTGGTGACCACTTCCTGATCAACGGCGAGCATCATGGTCGGAATGTTCGCTGCCTCCAGTGCTCGCGCAATTAGTGAAATAGATTGATGACACAAGCGCGAGGCGGGGATTAGGAGAGCTGCCTGCACTTCGTAGCGCCGTACGCGTTCAATCAATGCCGGAATCATTTCAGCAACCAGTTTGCCGGCATCGGGAACGAAACCGCAGCAACTCCAAAAAACGGAATTGAGTTGGCCGATGATGCCATTACTCTCAAATTCGGACAGGCGATCGATCGGCAACAACGAATTGCGATCGTTCTCAACTGCCGCCGGATCGTAGCCGCGTGCAGAAAATCTCAAGTCATCAGCTTCGATCTGCGCCGGTATCTCTCGAAAGCTTAGATCTCCATCGGCAGACTTTGTATCAAAGGGAGCGGTACCCTCGAGGTAGGCGCCGGCTGAAGAAATCAGGGCGAGGTTAAGCATTGGCAAAGCGCGGCGAGCGGGGGCGAAAGGCGCGCGCTTGTTTTTTATGAACGGATAACTCGAAACGTCATCGCCGCCGCCGTTTCGTTGCCAGGTTGAAAACTGGTGGCGCCAGTCGTCAATATTCTCGATCGTTTCCAAGGTACAAATGTCTCCCAGGCTGAATTAGTCGGTGTGCGCAATCATACCTGATGGACGCGCGGCTGCTTAATCACTGCTGGTCTGTTATTCAAAAGCAGATGAATCGGCTTTTTCTCGCGAACAAACCATGATGAAAACTGCGATCAATGCCGCAACCATCGCCACGCTTAACGCGGTAACAGAATAGCCGTGCAGCGTAGCAAACGCCACCCGGTTTGGATCGTTCAACGGAACCGAATCGATTTGTCCCTGCATTGCTGCACGCAGGACTCTCAGGCGACTGGCGATCACCCATTCGCCAAGCGCGGTCAAAATCGTAACGCCGGCGAGGAGCCCGTTATGCAGAATGAAGGCGGCGCGAATGTAATACTTCTTGACCATGAACGAGCTGGCCAGTAACAGCAGGCTAAGCAGAAAGCCGCTCATGTTCACTACATAAAGGGTTCGCGTTACGACTGAGCCGGCTATCTCGCTGGCATTCGCCAATCCGAATGATCGCAGCACTCCGAACGCGCTCGGCGCCACAACGGCGCTGAAGTAAATCGCCACCGCCAGCCAACTCGCGAGCAACGCCATTCTGATGTGATTTACAATCGGCAAAGTTCCTCCTAGTCGAACGCGGTGATTTCATTCAACAGCGATATTTTCGGAACAGGAAAGTCCGGTTGTTTCAACTCTCTGGGATCGGGAACAGTGAGCAACCACGACAGCGCCAGATCCAGCTGAGCTTGATACTCCTCCAGATCGAGTGACATGAAGATATTGGTTTTGAGTCGAGCAAACTTCTGCTTCGCCCGCGTGTACATTTGCCGCGCCGCGCCCGGCCGGCCAATTTCCAAATGATGAAACGCAACCGCTGACTGAATCATTGCCTGCAGAAACAGTTTTTCCTGTGGGCCGACTTCACCCATCCAGCGTTCTTCCCAAACATCGTGTGCGGCGTGGAATTCTCCCGCATTGTACAAATCGATTCCCGCGATGTATTCGATCGGATAAGCCGCTATGTGAGCATCGCTATACGGCGGTCGCATGGGCTGAACGTCTAAACTCATCTGCTTGCATTGAGCCGCGTCGCAATCACTTTTGCCGCAGTTGAGCCGGCGCCGGCCGCGCCAATTATTGTCGGTGCCAGGGGATTTGCGACGTCTCCCACGGCAAACACATTTGCGAGGCTCGTCTCCTGATGACCGGTGACCACGACATACCCGCGTTCATCAAGTTCGATTTGCTCGCGAACGAGTTCGGTGTTTGGTTGGACACCGATGCGGATAACGACACCTTGCACGGCCATTTCAAAGGGTTTCAGCGCTTCCTTGCGTCGAATCTCAACCGCCTCGACTTGCTTGTCTCCTAAAATCCTCGTTACGACCGACTCGGGAAAAACCGTTATGCAGTGACGTCCCTGAATCTGTTGCGCCAGGGTGGGACGTGCTCGCAGTGTTCGACCGCGGTGCACCAGGGTCACGGTTGGGCAAACGTCCGCCAAAATTAGAGCGTTTTCAACAGCAGCATCGCCGCCGCCAATCACACAGACGTCTTTGCCGGCAAACTGATCACGGTCTCTGCTAGCTGATTCGATTATTCCCAGTCCAACAAATTCGGTTTCGCCGGCAATGCCTAATTGTCGACGCCGCACGCCGGTGGCGATAATGATCGAAATCGAGTGCAGCTCTTCACCACTACGCAAGCGGATCCGTTTCGTTTTGAGATCAATTGTCTCAACCTCAACGCCCGTCCAAAGGTCGAAATCAGCTTCATCAACTCGCGCGGAGAAACTTTCAAAAAACTCTCGACCGTTTTGCGCCGACAGTCCTGGATAATTATTTATTGCGCCGTAAATAGAATGCAGTTGACCGCCCGTTCGCTCGGCCTTTTCGATCACGAGTGTGTCGAGACCAAGTTCATCGCACCACAACGCCGCCGAAAGACCTGCCGGCCCGGCGCCTATGATTATCACGTCATGCATGCGAAGACTGCATCAGAATCGGTACTAACGAACCGCCATACTCGCTTCTCTAGAAAAGGCTTCAGCCGCCATCGTTGTCGCAACCGCGTCAGGAGCCAGCGTTGACGCGGCGAGCTTATTGTCCGTTCCCAGAAACTTCACCGCCGACGTCATCTCGTTGTTATCCAGTTTCCAGGTGCCGGCGGAATTACGTTCCCTCTCGTTGAGTGCGGCGAGTGCGTTAGTCAAATTACGCCGGGTTATCTTTGGCCGTACGACCGTCTCTGCCCAGGAGTAATACGGGTAGTCGATTCGGTAGGTCCAACCATCTGAAAATGGAGTTGCGATTACGAACAGTTGGCCGCTGGCGTAATGGGAAATTGCTGTGTAAGGCGCGGAGTGGCGCGTGGGGTTAAAGCCGGACGAACTGAAAACTTCGGGTGCGAGTGTGACGAGTGATACATCCCCAAACGACTGAACGGTGGAACTGCCGCGTGCAAAGCTTTCGAGCGCGAGCGCGATCTTGTCCCACGCGCTTCGCCACAGCGATTCATACGCATCAGTGCGCGTCAGCACACGCTCCACTTCCGGCAATACGAGCTCATAAGCACGCGCATCGTCAACATTCATTCCGGCCAGTTGGCACGCGAGTGGCGAACCCAGATCTTCATTCGGGTTCGGTTGGTCTGACCCTTGAATCACGATACTCGCGCGCACCGCATCCTCGTTTGTGAATTCGGAAAAGTCACCGGCCTCAGCCGCGGGAATCAGTTTGTCGCGCAACTCAAGCGCGCGCTCGCCAGTGATCACAGTCCAAACGGAAAGGATTCCGTCGGTATCAAAATGATTGTTGGTTACTAACTCGATGCCGCGAGTTAGTTCATTGCGGTTGGGGGCGCCGACGAGATTCACCGCAATCTCGGTTGACGTGTCGGCCTTTAATTCCGCTGGGGTTTCGTTTCCTTCCCAGTGTGAGAAGTGCACGCTGTTTGAAACGGTGCCGTCAACAGACAGCTTCGGAGTGTCGTCGAGTCCGGGATGGTAAAACTCAAAGCGCATGGGGGAACTCCTTAGATAGGACCGTAAGCCGACAGTCTAGCTGATATTGTCGACGACAAGAAACAGAGCAGACATATCCATCGTGGACTAATTTGAAATCCTCTGTGCGTCCTCCGTGTTCTGTGTGACTCTGTGGTGAGTGCCTGGTTAAACCGTTCATCACGACAGAGCCCCATTTTAGCTTTGTTGTTTCCGCAGGCTAGAATCCTAACTATTAATTCTGCAAAGACGACGGGAGAAGCGAATGGACGAGATTACGGCGACTGAACTCAAGCAGCGGTTGGACAAGGGCGACGACCTGCAAATAATCGATGTGCGTGAAGCCAACGAAGTGGCCTATGCCAGCATTCCCAACACGATTCACATTCCGCTCGCGCAAGTCTTGAATCGAATGTCTGAAATCGATCCAAATCGCGAGACGGTTGTTCACTGCAAAATGGGTGGACGCAGTGCGCGCGCGATTGATGCGCTGCAACGGTCGGGATTCACCGGCAAACTGATGAACCTCACTGGCGGCATCACCGCTTGGTCAAACGACGTCGATCCAAGCGTACCGAAATATTAAGTAGAAAATACGTAAACGCAAACTGTTAGTTTGCGTAGTGGGACATTCTTGTCTGTCTG
>JBKPNP010000217.1:0-1343 GCA_046732775.1 Acidobacteriota bacterium | reverse complement strand
GATCAATGGGCTTCGGTATTGGAGCTACGAGAACCTCGAGTCCGCGACGGAAGCCCGCCATAATCGCGGCCAGCTCGCGCGCCGGCTCTACCACCTTCGTTTGAATGAAGTCGGTAGTGGACACGACCTGACTGTGCGTTCGATCGATGGTGCGGCTCACGAGTTCAACTTTATCGCGCGCTTCATGCGCCGTGTCGCTGACCATCACCTTGAGCTCGCCGACTTCGTCTTTGATGATTGAAAGCGATTCAGAAAGACTCGCCGTCGCCGACGATAGATGACCAGATACAGCAGTGAACTGCTCGGCGATCAACTTGCCCTGAACCGCGATCAGTTTTCCCTGGTCGCTGATAACTGTGACCCGTTCGATTAGGGGTTCGACTTTCGCTTCCAAGCGGTTCACAGATTTCACCGCACGACTTACGAATACGGCAATCGCGACCATCGCGATCGCGATAATGATGAACGACGCAGCGATCACTACCATCACCCAGAACATGGGATCGTTGGTGTTCATCTGGAAAGCAAGCAACGGCATTTGTGTTTAGTTCGATTTGTCGTATTGCGGGGCGGCTTCGATCCGACCCGACAATTCAGTTTTACGTTTCTCTTCCTGATAGGCTTTCTTGCCCGCGTCAATCGCCGCCGCAACGGTGCTGGTCTGACGGCTGGCAGCAGCGCGCGCTGTCTGCGCCACTTCGCCTACCTTCTCAGAAGCCTGCGAATAAACATCGGAAGCGCGGCTGGCCGCCTGCGTGTAGAGTTCGCCGGCACGTTCGCGAGTTGATTCGTAATACTCGCCGGCGCGTTCGCCAATCTGTTGCGCGGTTTCGCGTGACTTGTCGATGCCCTTGCGCGTTGCGTCAGCGAGGTCGCCGCGCAGTTCCTGGCCGGATTTCGGGGCAAAAAGCAGCGCGATGACCGCGCCAATGCCGCCGCCAATCAAGAGGTAAGTCAGCCGGGTTGAGATGTTGTCGTTATCGTTTCCCATAAGAGAAGTCCTTTCCTAAAGCAAAGCGCCCAGGCTCTGCGGGTTGGTTCTGAGTGTTCGTTTTCAGGCACTGACTATAGCAAAAGCGCCGGAATACCTGCAACAAGGTGGCCCAAACGACTAACCGCGAGTTTCAAGTTCCGAGTTTCAAGTTCAGCAGGTGGGAGCGCCGGCGTCTCGCCCGCAATTCCGAACTCAGCAATCCTCAATCGGGTAGTGACCTAATTTGAAATCCTCTGTGCCTCCTCCGTGTTCTCTGTGTCTCGGTGGTGAGTATTTGCCTAATTGTTATCACCACCGAGACACAGAGTTCACCGAGGTAGCACAGAGAAGAATCGAAATTAGGGCACTA
>JBKPNP010000216.1:0-3004 GCA_046732775.1 Acidobacteriota bacterium | reverse complement strand
TTGTTCGACGTTATGGTCGCCCATGATGGTTAGACTGGAGCGCAAGCGTCCTCGCTTGCGAACGCCGGCAACCGAGACGGTTGCGCGCCAGTCGGTCGAGTCGCTCCATTCGCTTGGCAAGCGATATGCCTCGCCGAATGCGTGTGAAACTGCGGTGATCGGGTTGGATTACATAGGTTGGGTGCGGGTTTTTACCGAGGGTGAGGAATCTTCACCAGTACGACTTCAGATTTCAGATTTACAGATCTCGGATTTCAGATCATCTGAGATCTGAGAATTGAGATCTGAGATCTCAAACTCGAAAACTGAGATCGCAATCTATTTCATCGCCACCGCCCCATCCTTCCGCGGATGACACTCAACGCACTGAAACATCGAAATGTCCCCAAGGTTCAGCGGATGCTGGAAAGCCCTATTCCCCTTATGACACTCCTGGCACTTCTTCTCAGCAAGACCACCCAGGTCAACGGGATGCTCGAACGTTCCGGTGGTCGCGTTCGCGGCAACCGGTTTTGCTGAATCAAACAACGTCGTGTGGCAAACGTTGCAGTCGTTGCTAATGACTTTGCCCGTGTTGCTCACGTGCTCGCCATCGTGACAACGGAAGCAGCCGGATGAAAACAGATGACCGATATTGTTCGGGTGCGTCTGCCAGTCCGTCTTCATTTCCGGGAAAAAGTAGGTTTGGTAGATGCGTTGAATCTCCTTGATGCCGGCCTGCACCGAACCGTTCTTAGTCGAGTAAATCTCGGTGTAATAACTGCGGTAAAAGTTATCGAGCTGGCTGGAGATTGAATTCAGCGCCTCGCTCGTCGTGTTGTACGGTTTACTTAACGCCGCAATCGATTCGCGTTTGAGGTAGGGAAGCGACGTGTCCAGGCGGCCAGCCGCAAAAGACCGATCGACCGCCACATCAGGAGGCAGGTAAATATGCGCCGGCCGGTTGTGACAGTCGATACAGTTCATCCGCCGCTTCTCAGCCGTCGCCGCCAGCTCTGCACTCGGCGGACGCGTGCGATCGACGTACTCGGTCACGTTACCCTGACTGTCCTTCACGCGCACCCACGGTATTACCTGACGCTGTTCGTCTGAAGCGATGAACGACACCTCGTTCGCCAGATTCATGTGCCAGTGAACTCCTGCGACTGGACCGGTCGTTGGATCGCCGCCGCCGACATTAATCAGCATGCGCGTGCTGCGCAGAGAGTTTTGTTCGTCGTACGCGTAATGACTAAACGCCTTCAGCTGGTTTCCATAAAATCGTGACGGCCAATGACACTCCTCACAAGTCTCATGCGTGGGCGGCATCGTATGCACCGGCGTCGTAATGGGCTTCGGAACCTTGTTGAAGGTGACGGCATAAAGTTGATACGAACCTGTCACCTTAGAGCGCGCGTAGCCTTCCGGCCCCGCCCCCACATGACATTCGACACAACGCACATGCGCGTGAGGCGAGACGCCGTAAGCGACGAATTCCGGTTTCATGGTTTCGTGGCAGGTTTGACCACAGAAGGCGACCGATTCGGTGTGTTCGAAAGCCTTGTAACTACCGAATGCACTCATGAAAACGAAGAGCATGCTGAAGCCGATGAAGGTGAAGAAAGCCCGTCGGCTTCTCGCATTATTAAAATCGATCCTTGGAAACGACGCGACTTCCCCGGGCGACATTTTTCGCCGGCGACGACGTTCAAGGAACATTCCCAGCGCGATTACGGCCAGCCCGAGTACTAAACCGGTTGGCAGCAGTACATAAGCGAAGATTCCGAGATAAGCGGTATGCGTGCGTCCCGAGAGTTCGATTGAGGCCAGCAGGAGAATGCTGCAAAAGCTCGCGATGGCGATCGCCGCACCGACGTAGCTGGTGTAGTTATGAAACAGGCTGGGGATTTTTTGTGCTGAGTCAGTTTCGGTGCTCACGAGAAGGTCCTCAAAATACAAATAGTCCTATGCCGCCATTTTGAAATGGCGACATAGGCAAATTCGACAATTGTTTCGATCGCTTAAGCTCGCGCCGGGTGAGCGAGTTATTGCTTGAGCGATTTCATGTAATCGACCAACTCTTTGGCTTGCGCTGCAGTAATGCCCTTGGCTTCGTAGGCGGGCATGTTCGGTGGCTTCTCAGGCTTTTTACCCTTCAGGACGATGTTGACGAGGTCCTCATCCTTCAACGTCGTATCGAACTTCTTTTCTGCTTTCGGGCCGTGACACACAAGACATTTCGCGCTTTTGTAATAGGAAGCGGCGTCGGTGTACTTGACGGCCTCGGTCTGCGGCGTGCCTTCCGTTTGGGCCGAACCGGAAACAAGAAACATCATTGCGAACAATGCCAGGACGACACTTGCGACGACTGTATTTTTGAAGTTAGAGACTCTCATTTTTCCTTTACCTCCCAACAAATCCCGACCGCGTCAAACGCTCTGGAATTGCACTTGGCAATGGTTGTGCCCGGAATGAATCTGAGCAAAATCCAATGCGCATCGTTTTCAAAAGCGCGGTTACTCGCAGAACTGCGAAACTTTCCGCAGAATGTTCGACCCTGTCCGACAAACTTCAGTTTGTCGTCTTCCTCCCGCTGTGTGTGTTCAAAGCAGCGACAAACTGAAGTTTGTCGGACTCTTTGGCGGACTGTTTGTCGGACGTCAGAAGCGCCACTCGCTTCCTTTATGACATCTCGTACAGACGGAAAAATCATCGCCGCCAAATGCACGTTTGCCGTTGTGACACGACATACAGCTAAACGCCTGCGCGGACGCATGGTGGTTCAGTGGCTGTGGCGAACTCACCTGCAGTCGTGCCGACGTGAACCTCACCTGGTGACACTCATTACAAGTTAGACCTGCCGCTTTGCCGTGCCTCGAGTGACTGAACCCGACGGCGAAAGCCGGAGCGCGCGTTGATATTCGACTCAGCCGCCCGGGTTGGTGACACACACCGCACGAAGCAATGTCGCGCTCACCTGACTTCGCATTGGGGCCGTGACATTGGAAGCACGATCCGTGGGCCT
>JBKPNP010000215.1:0-4710 GCA_046732775.1 Acidobacteriota bacterium | reverse complement strand
TTGTGGCGCCGGAAAACTACGAGGCAGTTTGCGGTGAGCTTGAGGCTTTGCTGCAGAACTTAAAGAGGGACGATGGACTGCCGTTAGTGCGCGCTGTGATCCGCACCGCAGCCAACCTGAAAAGCGCGTTGATTAATCCCTTGCCTGATCTGGTGGTGCACTGGGAAGACGCAGCCTTTGCGTCACCGTTAAAAATTAAAGGCAGTTCGGTAGTCGCGGAGTCAGTGGGTGCGAAGTCAACCGGGCAGCATGCGTCGGAAGGGTTCTGTATCTACCGCGGCGCCGCGGTCACAGGCGACACCATCGCCGCAAAAGATTTAGGACAACTGATGACCAGTCCACTAGGGCCAGGGGCTTGAATGTCCGACAAACTTCAGTTTGTCGTCTTATTCATCACCTCACGCGTCATGACAAATACCTTGCATCCGGCGTTGACCGGGTGTCCAGCAACCTCACGTGTTCGGCCAATCCATCCCACCTATGATTGGTAGGTGCGCAATTTCGTATTCAAACAATTTACAAGGCGACACCGTCCCCACATTCAGTCGCCGGGCGCAATATTGTTCGTAACCTATCGCCTTGCCGGTTCCATCCCCAAATCCGTTGTCCGCTCTTATGAAGTGCGTAAGAAATTACTGGAGAAGGAGCTAAGGCTTGCGGAGCGTGCAGCCAACGCGCCTCAACAATCGAAGCAATGGCGTGAACAGCTCGAGAGATTTCAACGTCAGTCGTTCGCAAAGTTTGAAGCCATCCTTCACCAAAGCACGTGTGGCCCAACCTGGATGAAAGATGAACGGGTTGCGGAAGTTGTTGCCGAGGGCTTGCGCGAACTTGACGGTGAAGACTACCGGCTGGACTGCTATTGCGTCATGTCGAACCACGTTCACATCGTGTTTAAGCCTTTTGTCGCCGAGTCAAATCTGCTCGAGGTCTTGAATGTAGGTCAGCCACCAGCATTCTTTTCCCCATACCCCAGGCCTGCCCGCGATCACGAAGACTTTAAAGGGACGAAGTGCGCGGAAAGCAAATGCCATCCTTGGGCGCACCGGAACTTTTTGGGAGCATGAGAGTTTTGACCACGTAGTTCGAGCTGGCAGACTTAAACGTACCGTAAACTACGTTCTGAACAATCCGGTCAAGGCGGGCATAGCAAGGCATTGGCAGGACTGGCAATGGACTTATTGTCGTAAAGAAATCTACGACGAGTGGGCAGGTGTCGGTAAGACGACAAGCGAAAGCTTGTCGGACATCAAGACACGTGTCCGACAAGCTTAGCTCAAGCGACAATGCTGAACGTCCGTGACGACAAGCTGAAGCTTGTCGAACATCAGCGGAGCGTCTTCACCGGCCCGGCGGGTTTTGCCGGCAGCTTCACTGGCGTTTGCAACCGCCCCATTACTTCCGCAATCCCGCGCTCGAGTTGCGGGTCGTGTCCGGCTATTTCCGACTTCGGATCGTTTTCGACTTCGATGTCTGGGTCAACGCCGTAGCCTTCAATTACCCACTTCCCGTTTTCGTCAGTCAATCCTGAACCGGGCACGAAGATTTGGCCGCCATCGATTAACGCTCCGCGTCCCTGAATGCCTACGACACCGCCCCACGAGCGTTTCCCGATTAGCGGTCCCAGGCCGGCTTTGCGGAACATGTAGGGGAAGATGTCGCCGTCAGACGCCGAGTTCTGATCGAGCAACGCCACCATCGGACCATTGAACACAGCGTCAGGGTACGTGTTCGCTTCGTCGTCGGTGCGCGCGTAGTTAAGTCCCAGCACCTTGCGACGCAAACGCTCGATCAGCATCCGCGAGACGTTGCCGCCGCCGTTCGCCCGCACGTCTACGATCAAACCTTCCTTGCGGATCTGCGGGTAATACCACTTGATGAATTCGCGAATGCCGTTCGCGCCCATGTCGGGAATGTGTATGTAGCCGACGCGCCCGTTAGTCGCCTGATCAACTTTGCGGCGGTTGCCATCGATCCAATCGAGGTAAATCAAGTTGGACTCGTCAGTGATCGGACGGTACGAAATGATGCGCGCACCCTGCATCGAGGGTCTGCTGTTGACGGTAAGGCTGACCGGATTGTCTGCCTTATTTCTGAGCAGCCGGTAAATGTCGTCAGTGCCTTTCAGCTCCTCGCCATCGATCGCCAACACGTAGTCGCCGACTTTCACATCGACCCCCACTTCAGTCAGCGGCGAACGATAAATGTCCTCTTCGTTCTCGCCCGCGAAGATTTTTGAAATGCGATAACGGCCAGACTGATCAACTTCGAAGCGCGCGCCTGGCAAACCGCCACGCGGTCGCGGTGGAATCGTAAAGTCGCCGCCTTCGACGTAGGCGTGTTGAATCGTCAACTCCGAAATCATTTCACTGATCACGTAGTTGAGATCCGAGCGGTGCGCCACATACTGCAACAGCGGTTTGTATTGCTCGCGCAGCGCCACCCAGTCGTAGCCGTGCATGTTTGGAACGTAAAACCAATCACGGTATCTCCGCCAAACTTCATTAAAGATCTGGTTCCACTCTTCTGAGGGCACGCGGTCGACTACGAGACCGGCAGTTGAAACCGCCTTCCTGGTTTTGTCGCCTTGTGGAGTGGCGTCGTAAAGGCTGTAGCCGGGGCCTTGCGCCACCAGAAGTTTTGAGCCGTCATCAGACAACACGTAACCGCGAATGTCTTCGGCAATAGTCGTTTCCTTGCGGTCCTTGAAAGCAAAAATCTTTAAGTTTGTAGGACGATCGCCGCTGCGGCCGTAGTAAAACGCGGAGCCAACCGCATAAATCAAGTGGCCGGTCTTCGCTGACAAGCCGCCATAGTTGTCGGCGCCTACAGGCACGCGCGCAGCCCGTCGCGTGATGCCATCGAAATCGATCGACATAGTCGCGGGCGGCTTGGCATCGGGTTTCGCTTCAGACGGCGCGGCCGGTGTCGGCGACGGTTCAGGCGAAGCTGATTTTGCGGGCTCCTTCCCGGGCTCTTTTAATTCCTTGTTGATGTCTTTCGCCGGCGGTTTCGGTTCCTCGCTCGGCTGACCGCCTCTCGGCTTCGGCGCCTCGTCTGGCTTTGCGAGCGTGACCTCATCGCTTTCGGGCGGGAACGGATGCTTCACATCCTTGCGCAAAGCAAGCGCGTAGATGTACGCGGTGCGATTGGTCGCATAGTTGAATTCGATCTGCGAAATTTGCGGTTGAAACTCGCGGTCGGCCAGGAAGTAAAGGTAGTTGCCCTGCGGATCCCAGGCCGGACTGTAGGCGTTGAACATGTCATCAGTGACTTTGGTCACGCGCCCATCTGCAGGATTCCAAATGCGCACTGCTGAGAAGCGGTTGGGATTGTCGTCGTAACTGAAAGCCAAATAATTACCGCGCGGCGACCAGGTGTAGTCGCGAATCTGGCCGTGCGGCGCGTCGGCGATTTCGGTAACGCGCCGATCCGCAAGCGTAACCACATAAAGCTTGCCGTCCTTATCGGAAAACGCGAGCCGTTTATTATCCGGCGACCACTCAGGCTGGTAACGCATGGCGCTGCCGCCGCGAGTAATCTGCTCGGCTGGTTTCAAACCATCCTGCTGGACGACGTAAAGCTCTTCTTCTCCGGTAACGTCGGAAATGTAAGCGATGCGAGTGCCGTCGGGCGACCACGACGCCCACTTGTCGTGTGCGCCGGAAGAGTGAGTTAAGTTACGCGTTGGTCCCTTTTCGATTGGCGCCGTGAAAATATCGCCACGCGCAACGAACAAAGCGCGCTCGCCTTTCGGGCTCAGTCCCACCGACTCGATAGTGTTTGCCGCGGAGATACGGCTGGGACGACTGGACAAACCTTCGTTGGGAACCGAGATCGAAATCGGCGTGCTGCGGTTGCTGTTGGTGTCCATAACCTGCAACTCGCCGTTCAGCTCATAAATGATTCGGCCCTGGCCGTCGGAACTCGGCCAACGAACGTCCCAGGTTTTGTTGTTGGTAACCTGCGTTGTCCTGCCGCTGGAAACGTCGTACGCATACAGGTTGAAGTGGCCGTCACGATCGGAATTGAAATAGATCGTGTTGCCAACCCAAAGCGGATCGCGCGTGGCGCGCGGGCCTTCCGTGATTCGCTTCGCGTCGTTAGTTTTCAGATCGAAGATGTAGAGCGCATTTGCCTGACCACCGCCGTAACGTTTCTCCGGACGGAAGTCGCGCGACTGAGGGGAGTAGACGATGCGATTTGAATCCGGCGAATAATCTCCCGAACCGGCTTCGGGCATCGGCAGCGGTTGCGCCGCCCCGCCTTCGACTGAAACTGAATAAAGCCGCGCGATTGGCAGCGCCCAGGAGTCGCGCTGCGATTTGAAGATGATGCGCTTGCCGTCTGCAGTCCAACCGTAGACCTGATTGTCCCAACCCCAGCGTGGCGTAAGTGGACCTTTGGCAGGATAGAAAGTGAGTTGCCGCGGAACGCCGCCCGCGGCGGGAACTACGTACACCTGCTCATCGCCGTCGTACTGCCCCGTGAACGCTATCCATTTCCCGTCCGGCGAAAACTTGCCGAACACTTCCATGCCCGGATGCGCCGTCAATCTGATCGCGGCCCCACCACTCGCGGGCGCAGTCCAAAGGTCGCCCCCGTAAGTAAAGACGGTGCGGTCGCCGCTGATGTCCGGGAAGCGCAGCAACTTGGTTTGCGCGTTGGCGATGGCGGCGACAGAAAAAACAAAGGCAATGAAGACGGTCG
>JBKPNP010000214.1:0-4875 GCA_046732775.1 Acidobacteriota bacterium | reverse complement strand
GGGAAAGAATATCAACCAGCGTCGTCGAAGATTGAACGTTTTGCGTGTCAACGTTCGTACCGGCATTTCCGATGGCCACCGCATTCGTTCCGGTTGGTCCGATCCGAATCAGTCCAAGCCCGGGAAAGGAGAGCGCGTTTGCTCGCTTGATGCCAACATCAGAGTCTTTGATCGGGTTTTGGCCGGACATGTCCCCGCGAATAAAGCTGTAGCCAACTCGCGCTTCATTGATCGTTCCGGAGTTAAATATGTGAATGTCCTGAACTGAGATCAGCCGGTTGTTGAGGTTCTGGTCGGCGCCGAAGCCGGGAACATTTGCGGCGCCCGTCGGTAGCGCAAAAAAGTGCGGAGCATTCGAAAAGAAAAACTTTACCGTCAGCCAGTCTTTATCATTGAGGCGGTAGTCAACATTCGTGTTGAATTGGTCCTCATGATAAGTGGAGACAGTCGACCCCGAGTAATGGCCGTCCGGCAGCGGCGTCGGGATCAGCAATTGGCCGTTGTCGAGTCTGGTGTTCAGGAGCGCGAGCGCCACCGGATGGATTGAAGTCGCGAAGGGCGCGGTCGGCGATGGCCGGGGCCTAAATGTCGCCAACAGGTTTTGTTGCGATCGGTTGTCAGTCAAACCCGGAGCGATCAAGACGCTCGAGGTCAAGCTATTTGGCGAGGCGCCGTTGCGTTCTCTCGTTCCCTGATACGAACCGAAGAAGAATAGTTTGTCAGTCTTGATCGGTCCTCCCAGCAACCCGCCGAAAACATTGCGCTGCAAAGTTGGACGACGAACCCCGGCGGCTTTCAAAAACGGATTGTTGGCGTTAAGGGCATCGTTGCGGAAGTATTCATATGCCTCTCCGTGAAAGTCATTGCCTCCGCTTTTTGTAATTGCCTGCACGTTACCGCCGGCACGTCCAAAGTTTGTGGCATACATCGAAGTCTGAACTTTGAATTCTTGAATGCTCTCCGGCGCGGGCACGGCCACAAACGACGCCGCATTTGTGGCGACGTTGTTAGCGTCGATGCCGTTGATCTCGAAATCGTTCTGGGTTACCCGCGCGCCGTTGACCGAAATGTTTTGCGAGTTGCGACCGAGCGCGGTGTTATCAGGGAGAGAAACAGAGGTGCCGGGCGAAAGCGCGAGGATCTGTGTGAAGTTGCGCGTGGCCAGCGGCAGCTCTGCCACAGCGCGCGTGCCGACCACGCGTCCAAGCTCAGGCCCATCTCGTTGTATTAGAGGATTAACGCTGACCGCAAAAACATTAGGGCCTGCCACAACCAGACTAGCGTCCACCGTCGTGGTTTCGGTGATGGCAACCTGAACCGAATCAAGTTCCCAGACCGCAAATCCCTCAGCTTTGATCGTTACATTGTATTGACCAGGCGGCAGGAGCGGAACACTGTAGTTGGCTTCGTCGTCAGTCGTCACCTTCAGCTTTCTGCCGGTTGTTTTACTGCTGACGGCTACCTCCGCCCCGACTATCAGCTCCCCTTTTTCATTCTTCACTGTTCCCGCAATACGCCCTGTAGTCTGACTTTGAGCGAAACCAGACGAGGCGCAGAGGGCTAAAAGACAACTACACGAAAGTAATGCAATGAGGGTTTTCGCGATCATTCGGATCTCACTGGTGCGCGTACGATGCCGTTATATTTGTTGTAGCAACTTGCCTGTAACTCGCCGTCGTGGGAATGAGGTGAGTACTACGTGCGGTAGCCGGTGGGTCTTTGGACTGTCCATTTGCGATTGCACTGCCGATGGGCTTTATCGGATAGGCCAATCCAACATCGCCAATCGACAATCTGCAATCGTTAGACCTACCCCGCTCCAGCAGGTGGTACTGACGTCACTCCCAAACTGACCCACTACCTAAGACTCACTGCAGCGCCGACTGGTTAATTGAACGCGAGTCGGGCGCCTTTAAGGACGCTTCAATTCAGGATGCACTTCAATGACTTGTTGAGATGAGCAGTGGTACAACTCAGGAACGCCCTACCACAAGTAGATCAGCGCTATTGCGCTCGGACGTCTGACGCTTGAGTCGGCCGATTAAATCTCGGTTTTTTATTATTGTCAATTTTTCTTGCAAGGTTTCTGGTATGTGATAGAATCCCGCGCCTCAACAGTAACTTCGTTTCAGCTTTTCCACTGCTCACGATCGCCTGCGTAAACGATAAGGAGGACAATTCAAATGTCCACTCAATCAATCGACATCATAACGAACCCGACACCTACGCCCGGACAACCTGGTGCGTTTACTCCTCAAGCCGCAACGTGCTGCGCCTACGACACGATCACCTGGCGCAACAACGACTCAGAGGCCCACTGGCCGGCGCCGGACGCGGCCACCCCAACGGGATGGTTTCAATTTCAGATTCCACCAGGGGGTACTTCCGATACGCTCGCGCCCGGGCCGAACAACCCGCCCGCTAATCCGTATACGCTGAACTACGTTTGCGTTAATCATCCGGAAGAAACCGGTACCATCACGGTGAATCCGCAGCCGTAGTCCTCTCAAAACTATTTGGGTATTACCCCCTTACCGAAGAAGGAGTCACCATGCCGAAAAAAGAGATCGTCAAGGACCAGCCAGCCGTTGAGGAGAGGATTGATTCGGGAGACAGTGATCGCGCGCAGAAATCAGGCGTAACTCGGCGAGACTTTCTGCAAAAAACCATGATGGTGACTTCCGGCCTGGCGCTCGGTTCGATGCTGCCGTCTTTCAGCGCGAAAGACTGGCTTGAAGCCGCCCAGGCGACCACTTGCCAGGCCAACCAGACGCTGATGCCGATAATGGAAATCGCGTCGAAATACCCAACCGCCGGCGCGCCGGGAACGTTGCAGGCGGTCATTAAAGTTCTCAATGAAAACAAGAGCTATTTGGCGGCCTCCTCCGCAGGCGGGGGCAAGACCACCTGCGCCAGCGGTCAGATGCGTTACTTCTCCGCCTACGATAAAAATAACTCGGGAACCGTTTGGCCAAATTCCTTTCCCAACATGATGGGCGGCCCAACTCCCGGGCCAACGCTCCGGCTGCGCGTGGGAGACACAGTTCAGATCACACTGCTGAACCAGGTGAAGGTCAGTGATTTCGCAAACACACTGGACGTAGCTGAGAAGGGCGGCGGTTGCGATATTGCCACCTCCGTCGGTCCCGATGGCAAAGGCGTCAACACCTATCCCGGCAATCCTTCGTTTGAGAATCCGCCGGATTGCTTCCATGGTTCCAGCTCGACCAACTTGCATTACCACGGTACGCACGTCAGTCCCAACTCCATCGCCGATTACGTCCTGGCGAATACGCGCCCTTCTCCAAGAGACGCTAGTGGCAATCCGGTGGTGGACGAGAAGTATGTCGAGGATGCCTTTAACGAAATCTTCAGGAATTGTTCGATGGGCCACTCGCCGCAACGGTGGGGCGACTTACCGGCAAGCTGGCAGCAAAAGCAAGAAGAACTATTGAAGCAGTACGACACGACGGCCCCGTGGCAAGGAGTCAATGGGGTTCCCGGAAAGCCGGCCTTGCCGCCGTCAGAACAGTTGTGGCCGAAAAATCAGCACGCCATCGACAACTGTATCTGGCCTCAATACTACATCGGCGCCTACCCCACTTGTTTCACGCCTCCCATATGGAAGAAAGACGACCCGATGAGTCCAGTTATGGGCCAGGCTCCGGGTACCCACTGGTATCACTCTCATAAACACGGATCGACAGCGCTTAACCTGGCCAACGGCATGGCCGGAGCCCTGATCATTGAAGGCGATTACGACGACGTGCTTAACGATTACTTCACCAAGCAAGTCGTGTTGGTGCTGCAGCAGTACGGAGCGCAGTTGAACCTGCTGAAGAGCGGGATTAATGATCAGGGTCAGGCGAACAAAAACATCAGCTCGGACCTGGTCTTTGTGAACGGCCAATACACGCCGGTCATAAAGATGAAGCCCAACGAGATGCAGCTCTGGCGGATCGTAAACGCCTGCCACCGGGCGCAGGTCGCGTTGAACCTGGCTGCGCCTACCAACCTCAACTGGGTTCAGACCGCGCAGGATGGCGTGCAGTTCGACCCAAGAAACTACAACCCATCGGTTACCAATGCTTCGATTAGCATTCCCGCAGCCACGCCTGCGGGAGGTGGCCAAACGGGCGGTAGTCTTGCGGCCGGCAATCGAGTTGATTTTCTCGTACAGGCGCCGAGTGCGGCGGGCACTTATGCAGTTAACAACGGCGCCAAACTGCTTTTCACTGTCAAAGTCGAGCAGGACAATTCGCCGGTGATTAAGACTCCCATGCCGTTCCCGACCCGTGACCAGTTTCCCAAGATGCCGGAATTCTTGTGGGACATCGATCCTGCAAAGGTGACAGTCAGACGCACGCTCCGTTTCGCGTCCGTCGCCGATCCCTCACTGGCGACTCCGGCAAATCCACATCCGGCAGCAAACCGCGGTAAAAACGCACCGTCATTTCCGCCTCCGAAACACACGATCGATGGCAAGCAGTTCAATGGTGACATCGACCAGTCCATGGTGCTCGGAGCAACCGAGGAGTGGACGATTTATAACGACAGCCCGGGAGCAGCCCATCCGTTCCACATCCACATCAATCCGTTTCAGGTTATTGAGATTTTCAACCCCGCAGGCGGTAACACGAAGCCGGTGAAGCTTCCGCAACCCTGGATCTGGTGGGATGATTTCGCTATTCCAGCGGCCTATCAGCCACCCATTCCATCGGGCGGCACAACCGCGCCCCCGTTAGTGCCAGGCTATTTCAAGATGATTACTCGGTTTGTTGATTACACCGGAGTTTACGTGTTGCATTGCCACATCCTTGGACACGAGGACCGCGGCATGATGCAACTGGTCGAAGTTGTCTCTAATAGCACCGG
>JBKPNP010000213.1:0-1273 GCA_046732775.1 Acidobacteriota bacterium | reverse complement strand
ATTATCGCGATGCCGTGGCGCCGCTGCTGAAACTGCCACCCGAGAAGACTGCGGAAAACAACAGCACCCCGGCTAAGCCAGAAAAGAAGAAGGGCAAGTTCCTCGGGATAATTCCTAAACCGTAGCTGCGAGTTCCGAGTTCCGAGTTTTAAGTTTAGAGTTCCAGTGTCGGATACGAGTATTCAGGTATTGAACTTGGAACTCGAAACTCGAAACTTTTATGCGTCTCGATCTTTTTCTCAAGACCAGTCGCCTCTGTGCGCGACGCACTATCGCCCAAAAGTTCTGCGACGCCGGTCGCGTTTCAATCAACGGGCATACGGCGAAATCTTCACACGAAGTTAAAATCGGCGACGAGATACGTCTCCAGAGACAACAAACCCTAACCACCGTGCGCGTGCTCGCGGTGCCGGCGACTCGGCAAACGTCGCGTCAGGAAGCCGGCACGTTGTATGAAGTTGTCCGAAGCGAAGCCTTGCCGCAGACAAGTCTCCTCGGTAACTGACGCGGCTTGGCGCGTTGCTCGTGTCTAAGGTAGCGAGGTTGGCAGGCCCGTGACGCTGCAGGATGCAACGTGGCACGGGGCAGTAGCCCGACAGTCATGGAGGGCTACGCTGAGCGCAACTCCCGTGGGTCAACCGCTGTGTAGGCGCTCAATCATTAAGGTTGAGTGGCAACGTAGCCCTCCATAACTGTCGAGCTACTGCCCCCGGCAGCTAGCGCACGCAACTCGAGTTGAGTCGCGGTTCACGCGTTGATAGCGCAACTTTCGTGGGTCAACCGCTGCGGGGTCGATGCGATGAAACATTTTCTGCTGGCACTCTGCCTGATCGCATTTGCAGTTGTCGTTAGTTGTGTTCAGCCGGCCACCGTCGCGCGCGCACCGGTTGTTCCTCAACCAAAGTTCGAAGCCACGCCTGCGTCACAGCCGCAAACAAGAGTTGCCCTGAAACTTCCGCTCAGAAATCCACGCATCGTCGTTTTTAAGAGAGAACGACAGCTGGAGCTATATTCAGGCGAATCGATGGTTCGAACCTATCACGTGGGTCTGGGCCTGAATCCGGTGCCCGATAAAGTACGCCAGGGCGACCGGGCGACACCCGAGGGCACTTTCTACATTTTTACGAAGAACGCTAAGAGTGCGTTCTATCTGTCGCTCGGCATCAGTTATCCGAATGTTGAAGACGCAGCACGCGGCCTGCGCGATGGTTTGATTTCGCGCCGGCAACGCGACGCGATCGTGAATGCCATTAAACGCAAAGCGACGCCGCCA
>JBKPNP010000212.1:0-2686 GCA_046732775.1 Acidobacteriota bacterium | reverse complement strand
GCAGATGAGGTTGTTGGTTCCAGTGACTACTGGTGTTTCCGTTTGCCGCTTTCAATCGCGGGAGCGGATTGGGGTTGGATGAACCTCTATCGGCCGCTCACGGGCCCGCCGCTGTTGCTGGATATGAATTACTTTTCTGACTTTCTGCGCCGCGAACTCGCGGAAGCGGTGGAACGGGTAATGAGTTCTCTGGAAGAACCGAACACTGCCGGCAAGCCACAACGCATGGCTATGACTCCGGGAAAGATTGCCGGTTGATGGCGCAGGCGGAAACTCTGGAAGTCGCGGCGCTTGCCGGGAAAGAGCGCGCGGAAGTAGCGTCGGCCGTGGGTAACGTTCTGAGCCGTACGATCTTTCTTTCGCTCCTTTCGCTATTGATCCTGACTGCGATTCCTTACGGCACTTCACAGCCGTGGTGGATTGCAACCTTCGTCACGATAGTTTTTGCCCTCGCGATTCTATGGCTGATTGACGGTTACCGGCGCGGCTCATGGTTCGTGGGAACGGTTCCGTTAGTGCTGCCGTTAGCAGCGCTGGCTGCCTTCGCTTTCCTGCAAACGATCTCGTTTACGACTTCGTCAGCCAACGCGGTGGGATTTTCTACATGGAATTCAATCAGCGCCGATCCTTATCAAACGCGGTTCTTCGTGTTGTTAATTCTCGCGCTGACAATTTCAGGAGTGCTTCTAACTCGCTATGCCGCTAGTGAAAAGCGAATGCGTATCGCGATGAACGTAATCATCTGCGTGGCCATCGCGAGCGCGCTGTTTGGCATCGTTCGGCAAACTGCTCAACACGACAAAGACTTCGGTCTGGCTCTATTGATCCCGGACAGCGGTTATGGACAGTTCATTAACAAGAACCATTTTGCCTACCTCATGGAGATGGCGCTTGGTTTGGTGATCGGCCTGATTCTGTTGCGCGGCGTGAAGCGAGATCAAATGATGATCTACGTCGCCGCGTTGTTGCCGTTATGGACTGGTTTGGTTCTGTGCGGTTCGCGCGGCGGCCTGGTCGCAATGATGGCGCAAGTGCTGTTCGCGATTCTGTTATTTAGTTTCAGGGGACGACGGCCTTCCTCAAGAGACGCAAGTTTTCTACGAATCACGCGTTCCTTGCCAGTGCGAATGACATTGATGGTAGTGCTGATTCTCGGCGTCTTGATTGGAACCATTTGGCTTGGTGGCGACCAACTGGCTTCACGCATCGAAGAATCGCGGCTCCAGTTGAATACCGACACCACGCCTTTGCATGAGGGCGCGAGCCGTAATGAGATTTGGAGCGCGACCTGGAAAATGTTCTTGGCCCATCCGATTGCCGGCGTCGGCATGGCCGGGTATTGGGTGGCGGTTCCCGCGTTTCACGATGCCTCCGGCAGACTGACGCCGCAGCAGGCCCACAACGATTATCTCGAAATGCTCGCCAGCGGCGGAGTTATAGGTACGATCCTGATGGCCTGGTTCGCAGTAGTCGTAGTCAAACGAATTCGTGAGAACCTGAAGTCGGAAAACCGTTTCCGACGCGCCGCATGCTTTGGAGCAACGGTAGGCATCGCCGGCGTCGCGGTTCATAGCCTGGTTGATTTTGGTTTACACACAATCGTCAACGCGCTGGTGTTTACAACCCTGATCGTGATTGCCACGTCGAAGGTGCGATGGGAAAACGCCTCCGAGCGCGCAGAATTAGGTGGTGACCCAATTTGAAATCCTCTGTGTAACCCTCTGTGTTCTCTGTGTCTCTGTGGTGGAAAAACTGAACACTCACCACAGAGACACAGAGAACACAGAGGTTGCACAGAGAAAAACCGAATTAGGGCATTACCCAGAATTATGAGCAAGAGTATTTTGCTGAACCGCATTATCTCTATGCTTCTGGCGTTCTCGCTGGGCACGGCGATGGTCTGTGGCCTGGTGCCGCAGGGCTCAGGCGGAGCGAGCGCGTTTCAGGGTCAGGACATCATGGGCGGTGCGGCTGTGGTATTTAAGCGGCCGCAACGCGTGCGCGATACCGTTGGCGGCGCCGCGGCTTTGATGATGGTGAAACGTTCTCCGAAGCCGCCGACCAGGACAAATGAAGTTGCCAGAAACAATCCTCCCGATCGTCGCCGTCCACGGCCGCAACCAGGTGAAACTCCTCCGACAGAACCGACGCTGACTGAGGCGGACAAAGGCGAGGCCTTCAAGAATCAGGGCAATACCTATTACGACCTCGGCGATTTCCCGAAAGCTATCGAAGCATATCTGAACGCGCTGAAGCACACGCCGAAGGACGCGGTTATTTACAACAATCTCGGCGCCGCTTACTTCAGCAGCAATAAGAACAGTGAAGCGGCGGCTGCATTCAAGAAGTCGTTGGCGCTGAAGCCCGGCGACGCGGATGCATTTTTCAATCTTGGTATCGCCTCCAGCTCGATAGACGATTTTGAAGGCGCGGTCAGTGCGTTCAAGGATGCAGTGAAGGTTAAGCCGGACTGGGCGGAGGCTTACAACGCGCTGGGTGATAGTTATCTCAGTTTGAATCGCTACGCCGAAGCGGTGAAGGCTTATGAACAAGCCGTTAAAATCCAGCCAGACAATTCTGTCGCTTTCAGCAATCTCGGATTCGCCTATGAGAAGCTGGCGCTGTTGCCGCAGTCGATCGAGGCATTACAGAAGACCGTAAAGCTGAAGTCCGATGATGCTGTTGC
>JBKPNP010000211.1:0-10455 GCA_046732775.1 Acidobacteriota bacterium | reverse complement strand
CGGCGCCTGACCGTCGACGACGGTCAGGACGTATTTGAAACCAGCTTCGTTGTTCACTTTGCCGGAGCCCTTAAACTGCGTGCGCGCGCCGGAAAGTTCGCGGTAGTCATAGTTCAAGGCGTTGAACTCGAGATCGCCAAGCACGAAGTTGACCAGGTTTTCGGTCTTCAACGCGCTCTTCGCCCTGGCAGGCTTAACGGAGCTGAAGTCGAAGTTAACGAAAGCCATCGTCAGTTGCGAGGGCGCGTAGCTGGCGCCGGGAGTTGCAGGCGCCAGCACATTCGCAATCGTGTTTGAGATCGGCGCCACTACCCAGGTGCCTTTCTGGTTGGGCGGCACGAAGACGGTGCTGGTCTTCACTACGACGTTGTTCGAAGCGTCGGTACAAGTCGTGGTGATTGTGTATGTCCGTCCCTTGCTCTTACCGGAACGTTCCGCCCGCAACAACACGTGATGCGCATCGACGATCTGCCAGTCGGGCGCCGTGTCGCCATCACCAAGACCATTGATGGGCTCATTGCTTGCGACCGTCAGCACGCAGTTCAGGTTAGGACAGTTGTCTGTCGCAGTGTAGCTGACCGTGATCGGAATCATTTGATGTTCCGGTGGCCAAAGGATGTTCGGGCTGGTAGTTGGCGTACCGACAACGGGAAGCTCCGTGTCGTTTACGGTAACCGTGAATGTGCAGGAGTCAGTGCCCTCACTGTTGGTGGCCGTCGCCGTCACCGTCGTCGTGCCGACCGGGAAAACGCTTCCGGAGTCTGGAGAGTAGGTGATGGTTGGAGCCGGATAACCGATCGCGGTAGCTGCGTGCGCTCCAGTGAAACTTACCACCGCGGAACACAACCCGGCATCGTTGTTGACACTGAAGCTAGCCGGACAGGTGATGGTGGGTGGCTGCAGAACAGTCAGACTGTTCGTTGCAGTTGCCGCCTGGTAAACGCTGTCTCCCGCAAAACTAGCACCTACCCCGGTTGGATATAGCCCACCATTGATCCCGGCGAGACTTGCGTTCGCGAGGTTGGCCACGCCGCTGGCATTCGTTAGCGCGGAGCCGACGCTGTTGCCGTTGAGCGTGAAAGCAATGCTCTTTCCGGGCACACCGTTCCCGCCCGAGGTTAGCGTCGCGGTCAGATTAACTGTGCCGCCAAAACTCCCCGTGACCGCATCGGTCGTCAGGGTTGTTGGCAGCGGCGCGAGCGGACCCAATGGCAGCGGCCAGGCAAACGCGCCGCGGCTGCGAGTCCACAGCGACAGCGTGGTGTTGCCGCGATCGATCGCCATGTCCCAAATCATCACGTTTGGCAGACCGGCGTTGAACCTGGTCCAGACCGGCGAGACCGCGGTGATGTCGTCGGTGTAATAGAGACCAAAGTCTGTGCCGGCGAATACCTGCATCGGGAAGTTCGGGTTGGCGATGATTGAATCAACCGGAATGTTCGGCAGGTTGCCGCTCTTGTCGGTCCAGGTAAATGAAGCGCAGTTGACGGTGCAAACTACGCGCAACACGTGGCCCGGCTGGCTGGGCGTGTTTTCGTTGAAACCGCCAACCGCCGCGTAGGCAATTGGAGCTGTCGTGGTCGTCGGATCGAATGCGACATCGAGAATGGGACGGTTTGGCAGTACAGAGTTTCCGCCAGTGACATCAACCCAGGTCGACTGGTTCGATCCAGTTCCCAACCCGCGGCCGATTTGTACGGCACCGTCGTTGGTACCGACGATGACCGTGTTCTGATCCTTTGGCTCGAAGGCCAGCTGGTTAATGAACGAACGATTGCCGAGCGTGCCCTTGGTCAGGTTCGCCGGACTGTTGACGTACCAGGTGTTCGTACCGGTAGCGCCGCTCAGGGTTTCCCAAACGCGGACGGTGCCCGCGATCAAGTGGCCGCAGCCGGTAGTTGCGCCAGGCGCACCGCAGTCGTTCGCGGGGTTGGAAGTGTCGCCGTGGAAAATTTCAAACGGCAAAATGAATGACTGTTGATCCCCCGTCCAGGCGCCGCGCCTGCTGGTCCAGCTGGCCCCGGGCGAAGTGCAATTCGCGATACAACGGCTAACGCCGCCGCTATTGTTGCCTTGCCAATAACGCAGGTTGGGAATGCCGCCAATCGTGGTGGCGCCAAGCGTGCCGGCGCCGTTCATCGTCATGTTCGTGCTGGATTCGGTGAAGACGATTGAATTCCCCGCAGCTCCCGGTGTCGCGGCGCTAACGATAACAGTCGCGCCGTTTCGTACAGCTGTCGCCGTACCGGCGAGATCGGCCGCAATCGCGGCCACGATGTTATTGCCTCCCGTCGTGGTGCTGGTGGAAATCTGGACCTGACCGGTGCCTGCGCGCACGCCTGTTTGCCAGGTAAACGTTTGCGAGCCAATGACAAAAGTCTCACCGGCCACTGCGCCACCCGTAGTTAGTGTAATGGTGCCGGCTGCCGAAGTTGGACCCTGACCAACCGGATCGATACGCGCGTAGAAACCGTCGCCGCCGAGACCCATCTGCCATGGCATGGGTCCGGTGGGACTGCCGTTGAAGAGAACTGAGCTCGGACCGTTATCCTGCGCTCCGCCGTTCGCGGACGGGAACGGTGACGTCGCAAAGTTTCCGCTGATGTCACCGGAGTAAAACTCGATTGTGTTAAAGCCGGTGTCCATATTGAACCAGGTAGGACGCGTCGTGGCCGGCACGGCAGCGTTTGCGTTCAAAGTCCCGTGAACGCCACCGTCGTTTCCGAGCAGCAACATGCCCGATGAGCCGGGCACGAACGCGAGCGCGTGCTGGTCAACGTGGACGGGTTTAGGACTGACATTACTGTAGCCGCAGGTCACGTCATAGAAAGTCGTGCCCGTGCGAGTAGCCAGCCAAACGTCGAAAGTGCTGACGAAGATTCGATCGGGATTGTTGGGATCGACGGCCACTGCCTGGTCATACCAGTTCTGCGGATAGTCGCCGGAGCCTGCCGCTGCCGCACCCGCACCTGAACCCGCACATTCGGCTAGCGAGGCGCCGGCCGATCCAGTCATGAACGTCCAGCTGGTGCCGCCGTTAGTCGTCACCCAAACGCCAAGCTGGCAACCCGCGGCGCCGCCGCAACCGCTGCCCTGGCCGGTCGTTTTGATCGCCTGCACCTGCGCATAAATGTAATCGGGATTGCTGGGCGCAACCGCGATCTCAATTCTCCCGACTTGATTGCCGGTGGTGGGATTAACGTAGATCGCGCCGCTGCCGATATTCGTATTCGTTGCGCCGTTGACGAAGCCATTCGCGTTACTGGCAATCGAGGTGAAGTCGGTCGGACATCCGCTCGCGGGCATCGTGCCTTTGTATATGCCGTTGGCGCCGTTCTGATCGAGATTGAATTGCACCGTGGTGGCGAAACCGCGTACGCCGACTGCGGCGATGATGCGCGTGATGCCGCCGCCCATGTTGCTGAGCTCAAGGCCGGTGATGTCCTGGCGCATTGCGGGGAAACTGTTAGTGATACACGGGCCAGTCCAGTTAGTGCCGCCATCGTATGAGAGATAAAGACCGGTCTTAGTGCCGGCGATAACCTTGTTGCTGTTGTTTGGATCGACTCGCACCTTACCTACGGCCTGATACTGCGGAAACTGGCCGACGGGAACCGGTAACGACGCGCCAAATACGCTCGCGCCAACTACCGTCCAGTTTTCACCGGCGTCGGTCGACTTCAGGATGCCCTGACTGCCCATCGAAAACGATCCGTAGTTCAAGTCGCCCGTACCCGCGTAAATCGTGTTGTGATTGTTTGGATCGATCGTGAGGCTGTCGATATTTGTGGTCGAGATAAGTGGGTCGTCTGTCTTTACGGTCCAGGTGGTGGAGCCGCTACAGCAGTTCGTCGTTTTCCAGACACCGCCGCCGACGCTGGCCGCATAGGCCACGATGGAACCGTTGGTAGTAGTGGTCGGATCGATCTTGATGTCGTTGATGCGGCCGGCCGTCGTGGTGTAATCGAAGCAGCCGTTGCACCCGGTCATCTTTTCCGGGGCGGGCCCAAGGGCCGTAAACCCGAGAGGGCTGAGCGCGAGAATGTTTGCCGCCATGCTGCGCGCGTCGCGTTGCCTGCCCGAGGGAATGCCGCGCTGTACGCGCGCGTCGTGTTCTGCAGCCGTCCGTACCCATTGCGAATTAAACTGATTCGTCGGGTAAGTTTGGCGATGAATCCAGTAGCCTTCCTGGGCCAGCAGGCGTTCGCCGTCATGGTCTGCCTCGGCCACCGCAAATTCCGTTTCAATCTTTGTTGCTGAGCTGGCACCGGTAGCGGTCGCCAGGAACAGTCCGCGGTCGATATCTTCGTCTTCTTCACCCGTATTCGACGCGAAGACCACGCGCGGATCCGGCATCGTGCCGTTAGCCGTGAATGAGCCGGTCTTGTCCGAAACCGCCTGAACAGTTACCAGGTTCTTGATACCGACGCTGATGACGATTGTCACCGCTTCATCCGGCGCCCAGTTGGTTCCACTGAAGACAATTTTTTCCCCAGCCAGATAAATGTCTTTGTCGGTTTTAAAGGTGGCCTGGCTTTGTACCATCAGAGAAGCTGCCAGATAAGGTTCAATAGCGGCCTTAGGGTGCACGGTCGCGCCTGGCGCGGTTTTGGCCGGCTCCACTTTCGAATTTCCGCGACCTGAGGTCGGCGGCGTAAAGTTCCAGGCTACGGCTACGGAAATCGAAAGAATACTTAGCAGAAGGGAAACTCGGGCGGCTTTATTCATGGCAAGTCCTCGGGGATGGAGGTTGGGCCGAGTGCCTTCAGATTCACCAGCGCTCGACGAACAAAGTCAGTTCGTGCAGAGCGAGGCGGAGCTAACGCTGATCGGGGAAACGATCAACTCCGACTTGTTGTGAATGAGAAAGCGATCAGCGAACGACCGTAGTGTTAACCGGGTGGAAATGATTAACAGGTTCGGTATGAACAAATTAACAGTGCGCGCAGATTACGGCGTTTGATAGTAGGTGTCAAGATGCCGACGGGAATCGGATCTGAGATCTGAGATCTGAGATCTGAGATCTGAAATCTCAAATCAGAACAAAAAAGCGAGGCACCGGTAATTCACCGGATGCCTCGCTTCTTCTTCAGTAACGCAAACTGTTAGTTTGCGTCTTCTTAATTGACCAACGAACAGGTAACCATGAACGCAAACTAACAGTTTGCGTTACAAGAATCCGGTAACCATGAACGCAAACTTACAGTTCGCGTTACAGGGTTGCGTTACCAGTCACTTACTTCGGGAAGCTGATGCTTTCGCCAGTCCCGATCGCAGTGGTGGGCTCAGCGTCATCCGCCGCGCCCGACTGATTGTCGAAAATCACCGCGCCTGTCTGCTCGTTCCAAATCTTGAGCCGGAACTTGTCGACTCCGCCACCTTGCGGCGCCTGACCGTCGACGACGGTCAGGACGTACTTGAAACCAGCTTCGTTGTTCACTTTGCCGGAGCCCTTAAACTGCGTGCGCGCGCCGGAAAGTTCGCGGTAGTCATAGTTCAAGGCGTTGAACTCGAGATCGCCTAGAACGAAGTTGACCAGGTTTTCGTTCTTCGACGCGCTCTTCGCCTTGGTAGGTTTGGAGCTGAAGTCAAAGTTAACGAAAGCCAATGACGGCATACTCAAACTCGTCGTCGAGACTGGCACGACGGGAGCCGCCGTGTTGTTGATGACAGTCGTGTTTGAGATCGGCGCCACCACCCAGGTGCCTTTCTGATTGGGTGGCACAAACACGGTACTGGTTTTAACGACCGTGTGTGTTCCATCAGTGCAGGTGGTGGTGATTGTGTAGAGCCGGCCTTTGTTCTTGCCGGAACGCTCGGCGCGCAGCAATACGTTATGCGCGTCGACTATTTGCCAATCGGGCGCCGTGTCGCCATCACCGAGACCGTCGATGGGTTCGTTGCTCGCCACCGTCAGGGTGCAGTTGACCGGGCAATTATCAGTCACTGTGTAGCTGACGTTAATCGGCACCATCCGGTGGTCAGGCGGCCACAAGTTGTTCGGGTTCGCAGTCGGTTGGCTCAGCACCGGAACTTCCGTGTCGTTCACCTTCACGGTGAAGGAACACGTCGCGGTTGTGCCATCGAGGCGAGTGTCCGTTAGCGTGACGGTAGTCGTGCCAATCGGGAAGGTCGAACCGGACGGATGATCCGAAGTGATCACGCCGCCGCAGTTACCGACTTCGGTTGGCATTGCGTAAGTAACGACCGCGCCGCATATGCCCGGATCGTTCGCCACTTCGATGTTCGGCGGACAAGTCAGGGTACAAACGCCGGCGCAGCATTGGCGCGTACTGGCGTAGATTGAAATCGTATCGACGCGCTGGCCGCCGGGATTAGTGCCCGTGTCGTACGCCGTACGCCAGCGGAGTTGTGCATTCTGGCCGTAAGACGCCGGCGGCAGCACCACCGTTGTCGTTATGTAGCCTCCGGAAGTTCCGGTCCAAGCCGGACGGCCTGTGAGCACGCTATCGGTTACGCCGATGACCGCGTTGTAGCCACCCTCAACGAAGGAACCACCCGCGGTAATCACGTCAACGAACGCTCCGCCGTTGATGCTGATTTCCAACACGCCGCCGTCAAAGCCGGCTTCAGTGTTGTAGTTGTTGCGGAAGGTCAAACGTACGCCAGGATTCGTTCCGGTCAATGGCGCCGTCGGAATTGCGATGGTTGGCGACGTCAGGTTTGTGTCGGTCGGGATTGTGCCACCGTTGCCGAAAGCTGCGTTCGGAGCGGTGTCGACGGTGGTAGTCGTTGTAACCCACAACGCGGCCGCGCCGGTTGCAGTTGCACTACGCGAAGTAGTCCAACCGGCAGGCAGAGCCGGTGCGGCGTTACCATCGAAGTTTTCCGTAAACGCTGACGGCGAATTAACCAACTGCCCGAGCGTAAACGGAATACTCACGTTACCGAGGTCAAGTGCTCCATCCTGTAAGTGGAACGTGAGCGTAATTGTGTCGCCACAGTTGGCGTTGTTTGAAAAATGAAATTCCCCGGAAGCGGTTGCGCCAAGCGCTACCACTCCGTAGGTCACTGGACCGCTCGGGAAAGTAACGCCACCGGTGGGAAGCAAAGTCACCACCAGATTCTCGGTCGCGCCGCCCGCGGCGGCGAGGTTGGTAACGCTAAAGTTGACCGTTACGTCTTCACCGGGATCGATGGCGCCGTTACCCGGGCTGCATCCTTCGTTGACTATCGTTGCTGCGCCATTGCGAAGCACCGGTTTCTGACGACCCGGAATTCCAATTTCCCAAATGCCTTTTCCGTGGGTCGCGATACGCAGGTAGCGTTGCACGTCGGAAATCTTCACATCGAACACTGCGACGCGCGGAAGGCCTGTTCCATAAGGAGCCCAGTTTGCTCCGCCATCGGTGGTTTGATAAACGCCGATTTCGGTGGCCGCGTAAATGATGTTCGAATCCTGTGGATCGATAGCCAACGAGCTGACCGGCATCGGCGGAATGCCGTTGCTGGCCGGGGTCCAGGTTGGGACTGGATCGTTCAGGTTAGTGGTCTTGAAAATCTGCTGACCGGCTGGTGGTGTGAAACTAGTGAAACTGACGTAAGCCGTAAACTTATTGTTTGGATCGATTACGGCTTTGCCAATCGAGTTTCGAGTTAAATCCGCTGGATTCGGCGCGGGGAAGTTAGCCCCGGTAACGTTCGTCAAAGTCGACGAGCCTGTGGTGGTGGCAAAAACTTTACCGTCACGCATGCCAACGATTCTGACGTTGTCATCCTGGGGCGAGATACCGATCGTTGTGATCACGACACCCTGGGTTGCGTTTACAGGCACAAGCGGCGACTGACTGACGATGGTGTGCGTGTCGCCGCGATCAGTTGAGCGATAAAGCCGATCGCTACCAAAGTAAGTCGTGTTCGGGTTGCCCGGGCCCTGGGCCAGCGGGGCATAAAACAAGACTGCATTGCCGCAACTAATGCCGTTGCCGGTGCCAGTGCCGCTGCAGCCGCGGCCAGTCCAGGTAAGTATGCCGTTCGCATTAGCGGCTGTGCTGGTCGTGCGTTCGTAGCGAATCTGTGAATTAGTTTGGTTGAAGAACGTGTGATACATCGTCACGTTCGTGGTATCAGCGGCGTTGTCGTCGATAACCGTGTAGCCGCCGTCACCATCCGCGCAGTGTGTCCAGGTTCCGGCTGCGAACATGCAATTCGTGCCGTTGTCCTGTGTGCCGCCGAGGAAGAAATTCCTGGCGAACGGATGTACCGCGACGCCCTGGAATTGCACCGCGCTGAAATCCGCATTATTCAGAGTCACCCAGGTCGCGCCACTATTGGTCGACTTCCAAATACCGCCATCGTTTCCGGCGTAAACGATCGACGTGTTTGAAGGAGCGATAGCGAGGGCATGGCTGTCAGCGTGTAGCTGCCCGCTATTGCCGGCCCATGTCGTTCCGCCGTTTGTCGAACGCTTCATGGTCGAAACGCCGCACTGTGCGCCACTATTTCCGGCGGCGCCGGCGAGGTGAATTGTCTGATTGTCCGGAGTTACCGCAACCGCGATGTCATAAAAACATTGGCCGCCGCAAAATCCAGTTGCCCCAGCCATCGCGCTTGGGGTTGACCATGTAAGACCGCCGTCTGTTGAGCGACGCAACGTTCCAGCGGTAGTTGCACTGCAGGCTGGTCCACTTATGGCGGCGGTTGACTGTTCACCACTCGCTGCATAAAACGTGGTCGCCGGCGCTGCGCTTCGGGTCACCGTAAGTTCCGTGCGGGTGCTCGATTGGGTGGCTGTGCCAATGGGCACGAGAGCCAGCGTGCGCGTAAAGGTCGGCGTTGGATCAAGAGCATTGGCGGTACGATAAATACCGCCGTCGGTATTGGCGCCGACCACTGTTACCAGCACCAAATTGGGATTCGCAGGATCCATCTCGGCGTCGATAATCGAGCGATCGTTCGGCGTCGTAATCCCGGTGATCTGAATCTGTTCAAAGGTTGGCGTGGCGCTTTGCGCGTTCGTCGAACGGTAGAGCCCTCGACGCGGCGCGAGTAAAGGAGCGGTGTTTGGATTGCCGCCAGTGGCTGAAGCGGTAACTACGAAGATAGTGTTGTTGTTGAGCGGGTTCACGAGGATGCGACCGATTGCGCGTCCGCTTAAGACGTCGTTGCCGGAACCATCGAGTCTAAATGGACCGTTCAGTGTCGGACTCGCCGAATTCGCATTCCTGATGATGTACAAGCCCCGACCGGCCGAACTGTCGGCTGATTGACCGTTCTCACCAGTGCCTACGTAAACAATGCTGCTGTCAGTTGGATCGATCGTTAATGAGCCGATTGACAGCGTTTCCAGTTGAAACTCAAAAAGACTGGTCCAATTTGTGCCACCATTGGTGGACTTGTAGAGGCCGCCTTGAGCGGTGCCTACATACACAATATCCGGATTGGTTGGATGAACCGCAATCGCGATGGTGCGGCCGCTCACCGGGATTCTCGGAGCGGTAACTTGCCCGAGGGGGATAGGAGCTGGACCGAGGGGGACCCAATTCGTGGTATTGACCAGAGTGTTAGTTGCAGCCGAACGGGTGCGGCTCATCAGCGATTCCTGCTTGTCCATCTGTTGGATGGCTCGCGTGCGAGCTGCTTCGGCGCCTTCAGATTCGCGGCCGCGCAACATGTCGAAGTATTCACCGCGTGCGGTCAGGTAGGCTTCCTTGTCTACCTTGCCGCTCATGCCCGGCGGCAAATCCGGATCATCGTATTCTTCGACCACAGGTTCTACGGTTGGTTGGGGAAGGGGCATGCTGTTGTTCAGCATGTTCTTTAGCGGAGCCGCCTCAAGGCTCTTACCGCCGCTCGCGGTCAGGACCTTATTGTTTGCCGGATCTTCAGGCTTCTGCCTTCGACTTGCGGAACCGGGGGTAATCCACGCTGCTGCGAAAATCACTGCGACAAAAGTAACCAGCAAAGCGGTTCTTGTTGCTCTGTTCATTGATATGCTCCTGGATCTCTCTGGGTAAAAGTCTTGTCGGGGAGACAGACACAAATAGTTGACGACGCAAACGCGATACGACTAGGCGCAGGAAGGAGCGCACGTTGATCTCGCGGGAGATCAACTCCGACCTTTGATAGGAATCAGGGAACGAACCGAGTGCGGATAGCTGGCCAAGTAGCTATCGCTTCGGCTTACTCATAGAAAGTGCGGGGAGAGTACGGCGAGCGCTAGTAGGATGTCAAGACCGTAAAGGTGTTAGCGCACAGTGATAGTTCGGCTGATAGGAACAACAACGACTTTTGGAGTGCGGTGACCTGTCATCGGACATTCCGCTGATGCGAAAGGCGCTCGACTTTTGGAGTGCGGTGACCTGTCACCGCTTTAGGAGGTCGCGACCTGTCGCGACCATGTAAGGTAAATTGGAGTTAATATCCGGGCGACAATTGCCGAGTGTCCGACAAACTTTAGTTTGTCGCTCATGTTCGTCGACGACAAACTGAAGT